>JAGQPK010000750.1 GCA_020426755.1 Planctomycetales bacterium | reverse complement strand
GTAGCTCAAGTCAATCGTGACAAACGAGCTGCCTGCTTCAACCAACCGACGTGCCAACAACGCTTGCTGGCACCATAAGTGCTTTCCATACCGCTCGCACATCTGGCTGCGTTCCAGCGTCAGATCGAACGCGTCGCGCACTCGACCGCCGGTGATCGTCTCGACCGCCTGCTGTTGATAACGGTCCAGCGCCTGCACTTCATGCGAACGATCAAGCGCATGATGCAAGCGATTAAATTCGCGCAACAATCCTTGTCGCTCTTGCATCCGTTCGAGACTCAGTTGCGGTGCGAATTGGAACATCTCGGCCCGCGTCACCTGGCCCGTATCTTTACCGACCAAGTCGTACACCGGCAGCTTGGCCGCAAGATTGGCTTGAAACGGATCATGTTGTCGTCCGAGATAGCCGCCGTCAGCGATGTGTGAGCGGCTCTTCTGAAACACGACATACGGCGGCATACCGGGCTGATTCGCCCCACGGTATTTGGCCACGACGGAACCAATCGCCGGGTACTTGTCGCCAATTGGATTCACGCGCGGCGCCGCAGCGCGATGGCCTGTTTGCATGACACGATTGGGTTCGTGATTACTGTGACGGCAATCAACCGAACGCACGATCGTGAACTTGTCGAGCATCGCCGCCTGTTTAGGCAAGTGCTCGCAGATAAACTCGCCGGGCACTGCCGTCTGAATCGGTCGAAAGGGGCCGCGGTTTACGAGTGGTCGATCTGGTTTCATATCCCAGATATCGATGTGACTGGGCCCACCAGTCATCCATAGCAGAATCACCGCGCGATTACCGGGTACAGTTTGCCCCGCGGCAGCTGCCCGCGAACGTTCGCGCAACAGGCCGGGCAAAGTCAAACCGGCCATACCTTGCAGTCCGAGCTTCAGCAGATTGCGGCGGCTGACAACGCACAAGCCCTCGCGGGCGTGTGCGCCGAGCGACATGAATGCATGCTGCTGATGCCGTGTACCGCAGAGGTGCGAAGCACTCATGATGGCGATTCTCCAGCAACCGCAAGTTGCAATCTCGTTTAAGGAAGCCGCAATGGCTCGTCTTCGTGCTGCACAAAGTCATACGGCCATTGTGCGTTTCGGTCATGTAGCAAGATTTGAAGTTGCGTGGCAAGCTGTTGCAACTGGGCCGGATGCTGCTCGGCCAAGTCATGCTGCTCAGACAGGTCGTTGGCCAAGTCGTAGAGTTCCCAGCGCCGGTTCTCATAGAAGTAGATCGCCTTGGCGTCCCCGACTCGAATTGAACTGTGCGGTTGATAGCCGCCTTCGACTCCGCCGTTCCAATGATGGGGGTAGTGGAACACCAGCGGGCGCTGCTGAAATTCACGCACGGCCTGAGCATCTACATGATGCGTTAACAGTGGCGTGATGTCGCGACCATCGCGTGGTAGCGGCGGATTCGCTGTGCCGGCACTCGCCCAGTGCAAGAGTGAAGGGAAGAGATCTTCCACGATGATCGGCAGATCTTGTACGGCGGCCTGAGCAATCGGCAGCGCGGCCTGTTGCGGCTCTTCCGGCGCGGGCTGAGCCCATGAACAAAGAAACGGAATCCGCGTGCCACCCTCGTAGGCAGATCCCTTCCCCTCACGCAAAGGAATGTTGTGCGTGTTCGCTTTGCCACCGTTGGCGGACGTGCCGCGCGCATGCCGTGACAGCCCACCGTTGTCCGACAGAAACACGACGATCGTGTTGCGGGCCACGTCGAGTCGGTCGAGAGCCTGCAGAACATCGCCTAGCGAAGCATCGATTCCTTCCACAAGTGAAGCATATCGAGCCTCGATCGGATCGATAGGAATGTTCGTCCCGGGAAAATTCTGTCCCTGGTAATGCGACATGAAGCGGGGATGCGATTGAATCGGAGTGTGCACCGCGTAATGGGCAAAGTACAGAAAGAACGGAGTCTGCTCGGCGACAGACTGCTCGACCGCAGCGATTGCTTCGAGTGTCAACGCATCTGACAGATGCACGTCAGTCCCATGATACTTCTCGAGACCAGGCACGCCCCACGGTTCCGTTAGGCCACCCTTTTCCTTGTTGCCGTAGTTCTTTTCGCCGTGATAATGTCCAGGCGAACCGGCTGCATGCCCCGCGATGTTCACGTCAAAGCCAAGATTCATCGGTTCCGAACCCGGCGTACCGTGTGCGCCCCAATGCGCCTTGCCGACATGAATCGTGCGGTAACCATAACGCTCTCGCAGCAAACCAGGCAAAGTGATCTCGCCCGGTTGAATTCCCCCGCGGCGCCAATTGACCGGAGCCGCCAAGTGCGGCGTCTTCGCTGATGTTTCCTTATCCGGATGCAGAATCCAGTTCGTGATACCGTGACGAGCCGCATTGTAGCCCGTCAAAATCGAAGAACGTGTCGGCGAACAGACACAACACGCGTACGCTTGACGAAACTTGACGCCCTGTCTCGCCAGTCGCTCCATGTTCGGCGTGCGAAAATGGCGATTCTGCGGTGTCTGTTCTGCGAAGAATGATACCGACGTGTCCTGCCACCCAAAGTCGTCGATCAGGAATACCACCAGGTTCGGGCGGTTGGGACTCTCGGCAGCGAAAGTCGTCGCCCCGAACAGCAGCGACGACACGAGCACCAGATATGTTCGCACCAAGAAACTCGATCGAAACCTAAACGATACCATCACAAACTCCCGCCATCGAGTTAAGGAGGACGATCGCGCAGCTATCGCCTTTGACGGTTTGGCTCCCGCCAAGATTTCCACCGTTTCGCAGGCACCAGCCCACGTGAAAAGCGGCAGCTGCGCGGCCGCACTCCAAAGTGGCTCACCGAAAAAACTTGGACAGCCACCGTCGCGTCGATTAAAACATATTGCCCCGCCCAATGCCACTCGATCCCACCCATGTTGCGTGCTCAACTCGTGCAAACATCCAAACTTCATTTCGCTATCGTGCTCTGCTTCATCATGACAGCCGTGTCACGATGTGCGGCCGATGAGAATTCTCAGCAGACAGCATCAGCCAATTCATCACCCGCGTCGGCTTCCGCCGATGTCGACTACCTGCGCGACATTAAGCCCGTTTTGCGTGAACGTTGTTTTGCCTGTCACGGCGCGATTAAGCAAGCAGGTGGCTTGCGTCTCGACGGTGCCACGGCAATCTCAACAGGCGGCGACTCGGGACCAGTAATCGAGGCTGGAGACGCGGCCGACAGCGTGCTCATGCAACGCGTCAGC
>JAGQPK010000074.1 GCA_020426755.1 Planctomycetales bacterium | reverse complement strand
ACTGTTCTCTCGAGTTTGCTCGGCCAAGTAATCGAGTAGCTCCGGGTGCACTGGTGGATTATGAGGCCCCATGTCGTCCACGGGGCGTGTGAATCCATAGCCGAGAAAATGTGCCCAGAGTCGATTCACGATCGCGCGCGAAAAGTTGGGCGATTGCACAATGAGCTTTGAGAGTTCACTGCGACGGTCGGTCTCCGCAATGTACCCACTGCGACCGATGGCCGTTCCGTCGACAAAGACCGGAAAGGCTGCCTCGAGTCGGCCGTTGCGCAGTTCGTAATAAATGCGAGCGTTCTCGGCATCCATCGGACGGTCTTCCCCGCCGAAGTCTTGATTGGCCAGTTCGAAGTAATCGACGTCGCGCGAGCCCTGCTTGAAACGTCGCAACGCCGTCGCCTGTCGAAAGAAGGCGTTCAATTGCCAGAACTGATTCTGTTTCCATTCATTGAACGGATGATTGTGGCACTGCGTGCACTGAACCTGCATCCCCAAAAAGATCTTCGCCGTTTGCGCCGTGGCCTGAGTGGCATTGTCGTCGAGCTTGCCGGCTAAGAAGTTGACGGCACCGTTGAACTTATCATTACCAGGCCGGTTCGTGCCTACCGCCGCGATTAGCTCGCGAGCAAACTGGTCATAAGGCGTGTTCTGAGCGAAACTATCGCGGAGATACTTCTCAAGTCCCGGACGATCAACCGGACTGTTGCGCCGTTGATCATTCGCGCGACCCACTAGCAAGTTCGCCCAAATCGTCGACCAGTGATCCGCGAAATCGATCGTGTACTCGTCGGTGTAAAGCAACCGTTGCACGAGCCGCCACTTGCGGTCGCTTCGCCGGTCGCTCGTGTACGACCGCAGCTCATCAACGGTTGGAATCCGCCCCAGCAAGTCCAGGAAAACACGGCGGCAGAACTCTTCGTCAGTTGCTGGGGCGGAGGGAACGATTTCGCTCTCTTTCCAACCGCTCTGGATGTCGGAGTCGATTCGCACTACCTGCGGAATGCTCACGTCCGAGGAGACTTTCGCTCCGGTGGCAGCAGCACACGCCGCCGCGGCCATCGCCTCGACCATGATCAATACCGCAAACGCTCGAACCATGCTCTGTTCCAAGTCTTGCAAGCCAAAGTCAGTCACATCGACGTCTTGGACTCCCGCACGAACCCCGACGAGCTATCACCCAAAACGCCAACCGGCCTCGGAAGTACTCAAGGGGACTTAGGAATTCACCTACAAGTCACTATTTTAGTTGGCGGAGACGGATCTTACAGATCGGACAGATCGGTCTGATATCCGACGGATCAAATGATAAAGCGGATCAGACTGATCGGTCGGATCCGTCTAACGCAGTTCTGTCTGATCCGACAGATCGGTCGGACTCGTCCGATCCTTTTCATTTCACTTCAGCGGGGTAACTATGTCAAAATCGAAGATCGCGGGTTGGGTGCTTAGCGCCTTGTTAGCGCTATTTCTAATCGGCGCCAGTGGTGTGCCGAAGTTCATTGAATGGGAGGGCAAGGACGAGATGTTCGCCAAGATGGGCTGGACGGCCGATCAGATGTTCAAGGTCGGTGTCGTGGAAGTTGCCGTCGCCGTCCTCTTCCTGATCCCGCAGACCGCCTTCGTCGGCGCAATCTTGCTCACCGGCTACCTCGGTGGGGCAGTGGCCGCCCACGTTCGAATCAATGAGCCGTTCTTCTTCCCAATCATCATGGGAGTGATCGCCTGGGTGGCGCTCGGGTTGCGTGACGGCCGTGTGTTCGGACTGCTGAATGCCAAACAGCCAGAACGCTAGCTGCAGCGTTATGCAACACATTTCGCTGCAGTGTTGCATTTTGATGCACCCAAAATAAAACAGGCGGCTCAAGTCTGTTCAACTCGAGCCGCCTGTTGATTAGCGGATTGCCGATTGCTCGGCCGGGTTTTTCAACGCTCGCTTCTCTGTTCCTGCCTATTCTCTGTCCAAGTCCGCGCTAAAACACCCAATCCGCTTACATTCAGAGACCTCTTCAGAACCGACCCCGACGATTTGCCTCTCCTCAGTACCGGCCCCTCTCTTCTCTTTCTCTGAATTGTGCCAAAACTAATTGCAATAGGCGTGCCAGTCGAAAAAAACTTCTGGTATCGCGCCGCTAGCGACGTCGAGTGCGTCGCAAAGCCAGTCGCACGAGGTTGGCGCCGATCACCAGAACGACGGGCATCACCAGGACGCCGATCACGAACATCGCTCGGCCAGGCACGCCGCGATTGAGACCCAAGACAAGATAATGCCCAGTGGCGGCGGTCACGCAGCAGACCAGCGACACGAGCATGATTGTTGCTAGCGTAAAACGCGGGGTCCAGCGAGATTCGGGGGATTTGGTGGAAGAGTCGGGGGGCACGTTCGATTCTCTCAATTATTCGGATTGTGTGGTCGATCTCGTAAATCTAGTGGACGGGGCGGCCAGAGTACCGCCTGTGCCGTCGAGACACCACCCGAGCCCAAGAAATGGAATGAGCTGAACATGAAACGACAATACCTTGCCGCCGCCTGTTTGCTGATGAGTTCACTGGCGGTGGGTTGCCAATCCAAAATGGGAGGCGGTTGCGCGGGCGGTCAATGCGGCCTGCTGGGAGGTGGCAGCTGCGGTGCCGGCGCTTGTGCAGCCGATCCCTACGCCGCCGACGCCAATGCCGGTCGCGGTGGCGTGCTGGCGGGACTGGCCGGGCAGCACCACCAAGGTGCCCAAGCTCACCTCGGTTCCGCGCCGGGTCCGGCGATGGGCGAGGCAGCGCCGACCTACGGCTATCCCTACTACACAACACGAGGCCCACGCGACTTCCTGAGCTCGAATCCGCCGAGCATCGGTCGCTAGTCGATTGATTTCGTTCGGCGATGGGCGTGAGTAGTTCGCCGAAAAGCGTTAGCCGCGGTTCTCACAGAGGTTGAAACCGACGCTAACGCGTTACGGCGAACCGAGCAAACCGACGCTAACGCGTTGCGGCGAACTGGGCAAACCGACGCTGCGCGTTACGGCGAACTGAGAGCGGATAGAAAATTCGACGAAAAAGGCGGACGGACGCGTTGCCGGGCTTTGGTGGGCTGGTCAACGCGCACGGAAACGGTCACGATTCCCGCGGATCGCAGCACATCGTAGCGGAGGATGTTGCGATCACCGGGTTTCGTACCGACCGAGCACCAGCGTGATATTCTGGCCTCCGAAGCCGAAGCTGTTGTTGAGCGCCACATCACACTTCGCTTCGCGCGCGACGTTCGGAATGTAATCCAAGTCGCACGATGGATCTGGATTCTCGTAGTTGATCGTTGGCGGCAGCACCCCGTCACGGATGGCCATCAAGCAGACGATCATTTCCGTGACGCCGGCCGCGGCGATCAGATGGCCCATCATGCTTTTAGTGCTGGAAACCGGCACTTTATCGGCCGCTTCACCAAACACCTGCCGACAAGCACGGGTCTCGACGTTGTCGTTCACTGTAGTGCTCGTCCCGTGCGCGTTCACGTAATTGACGGACTCGGGCGAAAGCTGAGCGTCGGCCAGTGCCATTCGCATGCAGGCGATGGCGCCGCGTCCTTCCGGATGAATATCCGTAATCCGATAGGCATCGGCGGTCGAACCATAGCCGAGCACTTCGCCGTAGATCGGCGCCCCGCGTTTCTTGGCTCGCTCCAACTCCTCCAGCACCACCATCGCAGCGCCTTCGCCAAGCACAAATCCGTCGCGCAAGCGATCGAAGGGACGAGACGCCCGCTGGGGCTCGTCATTTCGAGTCGAGAGTGTTGTCAGCAGGCTGAAACCAGTGACGCCGAAGGGGTGAATCATGCTGTGGGCCCCGCCGGCCAGCATTAAATCGGCATCGCCCCGGCGAATCATTTCGACAGCTTCCCCGATCGCCTGACTACTCGCGGCACAGGCGGTCAAGCAGTTGGCGTTGGGACCTTGAGCATCGAACATGCCGGCCAAGTAGCTGGCGGGCATGTTCGGTTCCTGCTCCAATTCGGCCATCGGATTGAGCATTTCCAGTCCGGCCTTGATGAAGCGGCTGAGATCCAGCCCTTCCGGCACGAGCCCGCGAGAGACCATTTCGCTGAACGAAGCAAAGTCCTGATTGCCTTCACCGCTGCCCAAATAAACGCCAAAACGCGTGGGATCCAGCGGGGAATCAAGGCAGCCCGACGCCGCGATGGCTTCCTTGGCGGCACCGGCAGCAAATCGCGTATGGCGAGCGCGATACTTCCAGACCTCGGCGTCTTCGCCGGCGTCGGTGATATCCCAGTTCTTGATTTCCGCCGCAATCCGCGTGGGAAACCGGCTGGCATCGAAGACGGTCAACGGCCCGACACCGGACTTGCCAGCCTTCAGACCGCTCCACATGGTTTCGACATCATTCCCCATCGGGTTGATGCAGCCCACACCAGTCACAACCACACGACGTCTCATCGATCGTTTGCTCCGGGCTAAACCACGTTCCGTTATTACTTTGCCTGCGCGGCTTCGTCTGCGGCCAGCAGATGCGCGGGAATCGCCAGCGGTTGGCCGTTGGCGTCAACTCCCACATCAAACAAGCGAAAAACCCGCAACATGCGCAGGAACTCGGCCGGTTCGAAGAAATCCAGGTCGACCATGTCGCGACTCACTTGAGCGAACGTCAGCTCAGCTTCGCCTTGCAGCCGGTCGCCCAGGTAGCTCTTGGCCGACACCAAGCCACCGTCCGGCTGATAGCTCTCGAGCTGCACCTCGTACCGCAACTGATCGCCGGGGCGAGCGTATTCGTTGAAGCGTGAGCGTGAGACTTTTGCCAGGACCAGATTCGCGCGAAAGTCGGAGAGCTGTCCGATCAACAGGCCGCCCATCTGAGCAAACCCCTCGATCACAAAGCTGGGGGTCATGACCGGGTGGCCGACGAAATACCCATCGATATATTCTTCGACCAGCGACACGCATTTGACTGCTGACGCGCGTCGACCGCTTTCGAATTCTGTGAACTGATCGATCCAGAGCCAGCGCATGACAACCGCGTCAAAAAAAGCGACAAAACCCGTACGTGTTCGCCGAGGCAGGTAGCGTCGAGGAAAAATGAAACCGCGGCTAACGCCGTGCGGCGAACTAAAAATCAAACGGGAAGGAGGCCTTAGCCTTCGCAACCAATCTTGCTGCAAACGTACCGGCACATATCGTTGACGGTCAGCAGATTGCCGAATTCTTGCACCAAGGGATTGGTTTCGAAGTTCGACAGGTCCGCGAACGGCATCCGCTTCTTGAGCTCGGCAACGCCCGTGGCGGTGACGCGTCCGTTTTCGACATACTCCGCGTTCGTCAAAATGTCCTCGGGGAACAGTTCTGCTCGCGGAATCTCGATGCCAAACGCCTTTTCCAGGCGGAACACGATATCCAGGAAGTCGATCGATTCGGCGCCCAAATCGCCCACGAGCGTGGCTTCTGGCGTGACTTCGTCGTCATCAACTCCCAAGGCATCGACTAACGCGGTTTGGATCTTCTCAAAGACCTCTTGCTTGGTTGGCATCTCGAACGCTCTCCCAACTGGTAGATGTGTGAATTTGTTCCGAGCGCCAATCAGGCGGTTTCGGAGCCCGCCGCCAGGCGACCTGAGGCGGGAGGATATAGTAATCGGAACTTGTCTTGCAGTGAATGGACGATCTGAGCGTCAACGGAGGAGCGGGCTGCGGTCTCGCCACCCACTTGCTGGGTTCGCAGTACCAACCGACCGCGGACAGCGATAGTCTCTCCGACCTCCCCCTGACACTTTAACGAGAAATTCGCCCCCTCGCGTTTCATCAATTCCGCTGTCACGCGCAGCGTCTGGCCGGGCTGCACGAAGTCCGAATACTTGACGTTATTCGCCTCGCGCAGCAACACCAAGCTATGAGTAAACTCGTCCGTAGCGCGGACCAACCAGGCCGCCGTCTGATACATCGCCTCCAGCATCAGCACGCCCGGCATGATGGGAAAGCGAGGAAAGTGATCGCGTAGGTAGTCCTCCGCCAGACTCAAGCTCTTCGTGGCCCGAATGCGCTGGCCGGGCTCGAGCTCGACAATTCGGTCGATCATCGTGAGCCGCATAGGACGTATCTCGTTATAGGCCCGGCTTGCTCAGTCACAGCTGACACCTGTCAGGCAAGCTCGACGGGGAAACGGTGCAGTATAGCGAGGACCAGAATCTCGCTCAACCGCGATAGCTCACCCAGTTTCACCTCCCTTGCACCCCAGCCGCCAAGAGTCCGCGGGAGCCGAATGCTGATTGGTGATTGCTGAGTTTGGAATTCTGAATTCGCGAAACCCTCAGCCGTTCTCCATTCCGATACCGGCAACACGAAATCCGAAATCAATCACAGCCCCCCGAAATCGCAATTCGAGATGCTCTGTGCGAGATGTCAAGCGTGGTGAGGCGATAAGCCCTGGTCGACGTTGGATCGATTCTGCTAAATTGCTGACATGCGGAAAGGCGTTGCGGTATCTCCTGGAGTGGCGGTTGGTACAGCGTATTGCATCCACGAGATCTTTGTCGATCCGGATGCGAAACGGCTGGCGGATCGCGAGGTCACGGCCGAGCTGGCTCGATACGAGGCGGCTCGAGATCGCGTTGGCGCTGAGTTGCAGGCGCTGCAGCAGAAGGTGGGCAAGCAGGTGGGACGCGAGGCGGCCGCCATCTTTGCCGTGCACGAAGCAATTCTGCGCGATTCCGCCTTCACCAATCGAGTACGAGGCTGGATTGTCAACGATCGCTTGACGGCCCAAGCTGGTCTCCATCGATTGCTCGAAGAATATACGGCCCTGTTCGCCCGTACGGACGATGAATACTTGCGCGAACGGCTGGGCGATGTGCGTGACGTGGTGGTACGTCTGAGTGCCTACTTGAGCGATGTGTTGAAACCCGATAGCACCGCGCTGCAGGGCCCGCTGATCGTCGTCGCGGACGAGCTATTACCCAGCCAAGCGGTGGCCCTGGGGGATGTCGAAGTCCAGGGCATTGTGACTCAGCGCGGCAGCCAAACCAGCCATGCGGCCATCATCGCTCGTAGCCGCGGCATACCGGCAGTCGCCGGCGTGCAGGGCATCTTGCCGCTGGTCAAAACGGGCGACACGATCGTTGTCGATGGCCGTTCCGGGGTGGTGGTAATTAACCCGGATGCCGAAGTCTTGTCGGCGTATCTGAAGTTGCAGCGTGAGTTTGTCGCGTTGCAGGGCCAGTTTGCCGAGAACCGAGACCTACCCGCCAAGACGGCGGACGGCGTGCCGTTGGCAATCCTGGCCAACATCAATGGCGTCGCCGATGCCGAAGCGGCCGCTGCGATGGGTGCCGCTGGCGTGGGATTGTATCGCACTGAATATCTCTATCTGACGCACCATGATGTGCCCGATGAAGAGGAACAACTGGAGATCTACCGCCGGATCATCAAGGCCAGCCCCGGCCACGTGGTGACGATTCGCACCCTGGATATCGGTGGTGACAAGACAGTACCGTTTCTCGGCCACGCACACCAAGAAGCCAATCCATTCCTCGGCTGGCGCAGCATCCGTCTGTCGTTCGAGAACCCCGAGTTCTTCGCGACGCAGATCCGAGCGGTGCTGCGAGCTGCCGCGTCGGCGTCGGAACAAGACCAGGTACGGCTGATGTTCCCGATGATCACGACGCTCGAGGAAATGCGGCGCGTGCGGAGCATGGTGCGGCGGAGCGAACAGCGTTTGGAGCGGGAGGGTATCGAATTTCGTCGCGTCCCGCTGGGGATGATGGTCGAAGTGCCCGCCGCCGCGATTTCGCTCGACACCATCATGGAAGTGGCGGATTTCGTGTCGATCGGATCCAACGATTTGGTCCAATACCTAATGGCCGCCGATCGCGATAACCCCAAGGTCAGCCACCTCTGCCAACCGCTCAGTCCCCCCGTACTGCGCGTGCTGCGTCAGATTATTCGCACCTGCAATGCGGGCGACAAACCTGTCACCTTGTGTGGCGAGATGGCCGGCAACCCGCACGCGTTCCTCCTGCTATTGGGCATGGGGCTACGCCAGTTCAGCATGAGTCCCGCCTTCATCCCCCGCATGAAAAAGCTCGCCAGCATCGTGAGCTGCAAACAAGCAGAAAAGATGCTCGCCAGCGTGATGGAACTCAAGACCACAGCGCAAATCAAACGATTCATGAGCAACCAGCTGAGCACACTCGCGTTCGACTTCTCGCTGCTGGAAAGTAGCTAGCGACTAGGGGCTAGCGACTAGGTGAAAGTTCTCCTAGCTTCTAGTTCCTAGCCCCTAGCCTCCTTGGAGCACTCATGCAAGTCGTGATCACCGCCGTCGGTCCGGATAACGTGGGACTGGCCGATCCGATCATTCATCAGATCACCGGCGCAGGCGGCAACATCGCCGAAATCCAGATGTACGACCACGACGAAGAAGCGCTCTTCGCCATGTTCTTGCGTTTGGAACTACCCGAAGAACGCTTGGATGCCACGCGCGACGCGATGCGCGACATCGGCAACCGCACGGGACTGGGCATCCGGCTCTGGACACCACCTACCGCGAAACGCAAACCTCGCTTGGCCATCTGCACGACGTATCGCCCTGAGCCGGCACTCGCCCTGCTGCGCGCAATTCGCGATCGACACGTCCGCGCAGAAGTGCCGCTGATGGTCGGCAATCGCCCAAACTGTCGGGGCTTGGCCGAGCAATTCGGCTGTGATTGGCATTTGGTCGGCGACGGTAACGGCCGCCCCAGCGATGAACGAATGATCGAGTTGTTCGACGAGTACCAGGTGGACTTCGTGATCCTGGCCCGCTACATGCGAGTCTTACCGCCCAGTACCTGCTGGAAGTATGCGGGCGGTCGCATCATCAACTTGCATCACGGGCTGTTGCCCGGCTTTCCCGGTATGCGGCCCTATCATGACGCCCACCGCAACCGCATGCTGACCTATGGCGCAACGTGCCATTTCATTGTGCCCGAGCTAGATGCCGGTAATCAGATCATCTGCCAAAACAGTTTCAGCGTCCGCCCCGGTCAACCGCTGGACGAGATCATTCGCCTTGGACAGGAAGACAATGAACCGGGCTGCCTGGTCGAGGGCGTGCGCCGCGTCGTCGATCGCGAAGTGCAACTGCACTTCCACAAGGTCATTGCCAGAAGCGATCGGTCGGACATCTGACGGATCCGTCCGATCTGACTGATGATCAGCTGGATCCAGCCCAATCCGTGAGCATCCCTGCCCGTAACCATTGCAGGTCGCCGGACGACCAGTGCGAAAACTGGGTGAATTACGCGGTTTCGCGGCATCGGCGGCGGGGCGGCACATCATTTGCCAACCAAATCTGGTCAGCTTGAAACCAACGTGCTGTGAACCCCAGGTTGCGAGATGACTATCGACTATGCGCCGGCAGGCACCGGCTACGATGAAATGTTCGAGGCGGCGGGGACTCCGCGTCGCAGCAGTGTGAACTTTGTTGATCGGTTGGCGAGCTTTACGCCACAGGACTTGATTCAGCGCCAACAGCGCGCTGAACAGACTCTGCACACGCTCGGTATCACCTTCACCGTATATGGCGAGGACGAAGGCACGGAACGGATTTGGCCGTTCGACCTGCTGCCGAGAATCATTGCCGGCCAAGAGTGGGCTCGGATCGAGCAGGGCCTCAAGCAGCGCGTCCACGCCCTGAATCTCTTCATTCAGGATATCTACAACGAACAGCGGATCATCAAAGACGGCACACTTCCGGCAGAGCTGATTCATTCCTGTGCATCGCTACGGCCACAACTGATTGGCTTCCGACCTCCTCAAGATGTTTGGTGCCATATCAGCGGTGTCGATTTAGTGCGTGATGGCGACGGCACAATCTATGTGCTGGAAGACAATCTGCGTTGTCCGTCGGGCGTTTCCTACGTGCTGGAAAATCGCGAGCTCATGAAGCGGACGTTCCCGCAGGTCTTCGAAGGCATGTCGGTGTCGCCCGTGGAGGATTATCCTGAACAACTCTTGGATACGTTGCTCTCCTGCGCACCCGCCGGGGTGGATCTTCCCTGTGCGGTACTGCTAACTCCTGGCATCTACAACTCGGCATACTTCGAACATACCTACCTGGCCCAACAGATGGGTATTCAACTTGTGCAAGGTTCCGATCTGCTTGTCCGTGACAACCGCGTCTTCATGCGGACGACGCATGGTTTGCAACGCGTTGACGTAATCTACCGTCGGATTGACGATGATTTTCTCGACCCCACGTTCTTCCGCCCCGACTCAACGCTCGGCGTTGCCGGTCTGATGGAGGCCTATCTCTCCGGCAATGTGACGCTGGCCAACGCCCCTGGCTGTGGAGTTGCGGACGACAAGGCGATCTACGCCTACGTGCCCGACATCATTCGTTACTACTTGGCCGAAGATGCAATTCTGTCTAACGTGCCCACATTCGTGTGTGCCGACTCGGTACAACGCGACCATGTCTTGTCGAACCTGGACAAGCTAGTCGTCAAGCCGACCAATGAATCGGGCGGGTACGGCATCTTGATGGGTCCGATGGCGTCACAAGCCGAACGCGACCGCTGTGCCGATGCCGTTCGTACGAATCCGCGCAATTACATCGCGCAGCCGCTCTTACAGCTATCGACCGTGCCGACATTGATCGGCGACCAAGTCCACCCGCGCCACGTCGACTTGCGCCCGTTCGTACTGTCGGGTAAAGACATTTACGTGATGCCCGGCGGGTTGACGCGTGTCGCGTTGCGAGCCGGCTCGATGGTAGTCAATTCGTCGCAAGGAGGAGGTAGCAAAGATACTTGGGTGCTGCGTGATCGTTCGTTGCGAACCGCGCCGCACATCGCCACTGCCGAACAAAAACAGTCACAGACGCTTCGATAATGCTGAGCCGTGTCGCGGATTCCGTCTATTGGATGAGTCGCTATTTGGAGCGAGCCGAGAATGTTGCGCGCTTCATCGAGGTCAATCATAACCTGACACTGGGCGATGGGGATGAACTGTCGCAACAATGGGAGCCGCTCGTCTATATCACCGGCGACCACGAGCACTTCAGCGAACGTTTCGGCGCTCCTACACGCGACAATGTGCTGCAATTCCTCGCCTTTGACCGCGAAAACCCGAACTCAATCGTGACCTGCCTCGAGCGCGCTCGCGAAAACGCACGCAGCATTCGCGAGGTCATCTCGATGTCGATCTGGGAACAGATCAACAAGTTCTATCACATGGTGCTCGCAGCCGCGAAAGCTCCAGGTGTGGTCTATAACACGCCCAGCGAATTCTGCGAACGCGTCAAAACGATCGGCAACACACTCGTGGGAATGACCGATACCACGATGTCGCACGGCGAGCCCTGGCATTTCGCGCGCATCGGTCGCATGATCGAACGTGCAGATAAGACATCGCGTATCATCGACGTTCAATATTACTTACTACTGCCAACTACCTCGGACATCGGCAGCACGCTCGACGTAATCCGCTGGTCGGCACTGCTCAAGTCGACCAGTGCATTAGAAATGTACCGCCGCGAGCATGGACGAATCGTGCCAGCCGCCGTAGCCGACTTTCTTATCCTTAATCGCTACTTCCCGCGCAGCATGCATTTCTGTATCGTGCGTGCTCAGGAGTCGTTGCGGCTCATTGCTGGCAGTCACACGGGCACCTTTCATTTTCGATCGGAGAAAATCGTCGGACGACTGCGTTCTGAATTGGACTACACGCACATTAAGGATATCGTCGAGCGGGGAATGCACGAGTTTATCGACGACTTTCAAACTCGGTTGAACGACCTGGGAGCTGCCATTTATTCGGATTTCTTTCTGCAAAGCGAGGCAACGTGACGACGTTATCTAGCACGCGTTGCTATCGCTGCTTTCCCCGCCCAAACAACTAACAGAATCGTCGTCGTCACTCATGAGTATCCGCGTTGCGCTCCATCACCGCACCCATTATTCCTATGACCGTCCCATCAATCTGGGCGCTCAGACCATTCGCCTGCGGCCGGCTGCTCACAGCCGAACGCCCGTCGCCAGTTACTCGCTGAAGATCGAACCTGCCAAGCACTTCATCAATTGGCAACAAGATCCCAGCGGCAACTACTTGGCGCGAGTCATCTTTCCGGAAAAGGTGACCGAGTTCACGGTGGAAGTCGATCTGGTCGCCGACATGACGGTGATCAATCCGTTCGACTTCTTCCTGGAACCCGAGGCTAACGAGTTGCCTTGGACCTACGACGAGAGCTTGTCGGAGGAATTAGCGCCGTACTTGGACGCTGAGCCGGCGGGTCCACACCTGCAGGCCTTTTTGGCCACCGTCGATACTACGCCGCGACGGACGATCGACTTCCTGGTCGACATTAACCGGCAGGTTCAAGAAGCTGTCCGTTATCTGATTC
>JAGQPK010000749.1 GCA_020426755.1 Planctomycetales bacterium | reverse complement strand
CGACGCAGTTGATCTGTGAGACAAAAGCCCCAGGACGGTCGAAAGAAGCTAGTGCGGTAGGGGACCCGCGTTGGCTGCTCGGGCAGTGAATGGAGATGGGGATCAAGCTCAGCAAATGTCATCCGCTGATGCACGGGTTGACTGTAATTGACGACGTGCAGGTTCGACGCGTGATAGTCGATCAAACGCTCGCCGCTTGATGCATCTGCGACGTAGGCATCGCGAATTCGCCATTCCTGGGGAATCTGCCAATCCAAGACGGGCGTGCCGGTTGGCACTTCGATAAGTGTTAAATCGATAACGTCGCGGAGTCGGTTGAGTGTTTCGCGCAGCCCGTCGCCAGTAATCGAACGATGGATTGCAAACAAGCTTCTGAGACGCGCGTGTAGCGATGATCCAAGGTCGTCAGTACTCTGCGGCAGTCGCGCGGCGTCCATGAACGTTGCATTCACTGTAACGGGGTCGATCAGTTGTTGCCGGTGTTCATCGCAGCGGAATACTCGTCAATCTGCTGCAATGAGAACTCACGAATTGTCTGCGGCGATTCCAGATAACGACGATACCAGCGGGCGCTTTGGCGAATCGCTGCATGCACATCCCAGGCTGGCTTCCAATTCAGTTGCCAAACGGCTTTATCGATACACAGACGTAAAATCATGGCCTCGCGCGGCTGGTCCTTTTCACCTACAAACTGCCACTCACCACTGCCCCACTCGGCCACGAATAGATCAAGCACTTCGCGGACGGGCAATTCGCTGCCCGGCAGCGGGCCGATATTCCAACCGCTGCAATACTCGATTGGATTGTCTCCCAAGAGGCGACATCCCAGCGTCAGATATCCACTAAGGCATTGCAATACGTGCTGCCAAGGACGAAATGAATCGGGGCTGCGGACTGGAATCGCTTGCCCTTTCGACAGGGCGCGGAATGCATCAGGCAGGAGGGCGTGGTCTTTCCAGTCGCCACCGCCAATCACGTTACCCGCTCGAGCGCTAGCCAACGCAACGCCATGCTGGTCGTATTTGTCGGGATGAAAAAAGGAATGGCGATACGATCGAATGGTGATCTCCGCCGCCCCCTTACTGCCGCCATACGGATCGTAATCTCCAAAGGCATCGTTTTCCCGATAGCCCCAAATCTGTTCGCGGTTCTCGTAGCACTTGTCACTCGTTACGCAGAGCACAGCACAGGGTTTACCCAGCGAACGAACCGCCTCCAACAGCGATGCCGTGCCCATGACATTGGTTTCAAAGGTGCGAAACGGGTCGGCATAGCCAGTGCGGACCACCGATTGGGCGGCCAAATGCATCACCAGATCGGGGTCTGCTTCCCGCATCGCGGCAGCTAATCGAGCACGATCGCACAGATCCCCGTCGTGATGTGCCGCCAAGCTGTCACGGACGTTCGCGACTTCGAAGTGGTTCGGTTGCGTTGGCGGTGCCAGTGAGTAACCCGTGACACGAGCTCCCAATTTTTCTAACCAGAGGGCCAGCCAAGAACCTTTGAAGCCGGTATGCCCGGTCAGAAAGATGCGTTTTCCAGCAAATGACTGGGCGAAGGGCGACAATGACATTGCTAATTTCTCGACTTACGCGGCTCCCGACACGTACCAGCTGGCTATTGCGCGGGGATCAGTCGCTGATAAACTCGGGGTGAAGCTGCCTGAGATACGATCTGCGGAGATCCTGATGTCGGCAGACACTCCCATCGTAATTCCCTTGTAAAGAAAACATAGCCAAGCAGCAGTCCACAGCGGCGCTCGAGCCTCCCACCCATTCACGTCACGCAGGTTGCGACGATTGCTCGAAGCCCGGGCGGTTGTCCGGCAGTCATCGAGCATAAACTTGCCGTCCGATTCGCACAAGCGACGACGCCGACACCCTGAGCGATTTCCAGGGCAGGCAAGTTCATGACGTGCGAAGCTGCGCGGTGTTGGTGTCTGTGCGCTACGATTAGCGCACTTTCCGCAACCTGGTCGAAAGATTCTCAGCGCAACATCATGCGATCCTCACACGCGTTCCATACTTCTACAAAGTTGCACTTAGACACGTCGCGACACGTGTTGTTGCCCACTCTGAACTGTAGGAATAGTCCATGGCCAGACCGAATGTAAACCCCACCGGGCGTGAACAAACGTTCGATGTCGACGAAATCATTGTGAGTAAGACGGATACAAAGGGCATCATCACTTACGCCAATACGGTCTTCATGCGCGTCTCTGGCTACAAGGAAGACGAACTGCTGGGCGCTCCACATAATCTGATTCGACATCCGGACATGCCGCGCTGCGTTTTCAAACTGCTGTGGGACACGATCGAGAGCGGCAAGGAGATCTTCGCGTACGTCGTCAACCTGTGTAAAAACGGCGACCACTACTGGGTGCTTGCTCACGTCACACCCAGCTTCGATTCGTCCGGCAGAATCGTCGGATACCACTCGAGTCGACGCGTGCCCGATCGTACAGCCGTGGAGCAAGTGATCCCGATTTACCGTGCGTTGTGCGAAGTAGAACGCTCGTATTCCGACCGTAGCGAAGGCATGGAGGCAGCCACACAACAACTGGTCGCGAAACTTGGTGAACTGAACATGCAGTACGACGAGTTTGTCTTTTCACTCGCGACCTGCAACTAACATCCGCCTTATCCGTAGACTTGGCGACAATTGAACTCAAGGTGATACATGCAGACGTCCGTGTTACAGGATCCACAAACTGAATCGTTTCGTTCCAGCGATGATCAAGTCACCGCGTTGACCCAAAGAATCGCTGAACTGGAGGCCGAACGCGCTGAAATGGATCACTGGATTCGCACGGCCGCCAACGTTTGTGATCAAGCGGCCCACGGAAATCTGGAAGCACGGTTGCTCAACATCAATATCGAGGGACCGCTGGGGCGGATGGCGCATTCGATCAACGGCATGTTGGACTATACGGATGCTTTTGTCCGGGAAGCACGCGCTTCGTTGGAAGCTGCCGCTCAAGGCCGCTTCTTTCGTCGTGTCTTGCTGCAAGGCATGGCCGGAACCTTCAAGCAAGCATCTCAGATCATCAACAAGTCGACCACGTATATGCGTGCGAAGTCGGAAGCGATTGCCAAAGCCGAAGCGCAGCGGCTCGAGATTGCCGATGAATTCGAAGCCACAGTGAAGTCGATTTCCGATGCTATCGCCGCTATGGCTTGTGACATTCGCGACGTCAGTGGTCGCTTGTCGACGG
>JAGQPK010000748.1 GCA_020426755.1 Planctomycetales bacterium | reverse complement strand
ATTTCCTAGGAGGACTGAGCGGTGCGGGCCGCTCTGGATTTGCATTGTCGGGTGGCACCATCAATCCATTCCTGGGCACACCGTTCGAGAATATCCTGCTCGCCCCCGCGTCGACTGCCGGTATCCCGGGTGCCTGGCAGTTGCAGCTTTCTGCATCCGGCGAGTCGCCGCAGGAATTCGCCCAGAGCTTCCGGCTGGATGCCGCCTTGGAGACGGGGGCTGGTGCCGACGGAATTTCATTTGAAGTCCCCGGTGTCGGCAATGTCGAATTCGGTGCGGACGGCTCGCGCGTCGACGCCAGCATCACGCCAGGCCAAGCCGAGTTGACCGCGAGCGCGCGGATGCTACTCGGCTCGGCCGAACTACACGGCAACTTGGACCTCACGGATGGCAGCTTCTATCTATCGGCCAATCAAAGCGGTCCAACGTTGACAATCGTCGATACAGACGTCTTCAGCGCAGTCAACAGTTCCGCGATCGTCGAGCTCGGAGTAAACGGACAACGTCCCGACGGTTCCCGCTTCACCGGTTTCGCAGCGTCTCTGGATCTAAGCTTGGCGGACATTGCCTTCGCTGATGATATCCCGGTGATCGGATCCGTCGGCTTCGGCATCGGAGGCAACCTATCCGGACGTCTCGAGGCAGGCACGATCAATAATCAGTTTGCTTACTCCGGCACGCTAACCGGTGAAGCTCATATTCACGTTGACCTGCCGGGTAGCGACGCTGACTTTGACGTCGCGCACGCCATCGATCTGGCAATTCAAGATGCTGTCGATGAGTTTACGATTCCACTTCCGACGATTAGCGTCGCCGGTGTGCAAGTGATTCTGCCCGACATCCGTGTTCGCTTGAGCCAAAACTCGCCGCAATCTGAAATTGGTGAGCTGCAGATTCGTGGGCTCGACATCGGCGCCATCGCTGGCACATTGCGTGATCTCTACGACTTCACGGCCGGTCAAGTTGCGTCTGCCTTGGCGCGAGCCGAATACGCGATGGACGAAATCGGTCGTGCATTGGAACAGGCCTTCGGACTCTCGGCAAATGCCGCGGCAGCCGTATTGGCCGACGCCAACTTCGCCGCCACGCAAGTCAGTGACGCGATGGCAGGTGCATATGGTGCTTCGCGAGAAGCCGTCGCGTCGATCCTGCATTCCATCGGATATGGATTCACTCAAATTGGCGGGGCATTATCACACACGTTTGCCGCAACAGCAGCCGAGACAGCGCAGATCATCAGCAACGTGGGTGCCGGTGTGCGCGACGCAGCAGCCATGTTGCGTGACGCCTTCGGACAATCCGCTGCCACTGCAGCAGCAACGTTGCGCAGTATCGGAGTCGGTGCCGATCAAGTCAGTCAAGCGCTCCGTGACACTTATAATCTGACCGCCAGCGAAACGGTGGCGATCTTGCGCGACATTGGTTACTCGGTTGGCGATATCGGTAACGTCATCAGCCACCAGTATTTTGACACGGCGGGGCGCGCGGTACGCTTGCTGCAAGACTTGGGCTATGGCACAACAGAAGTGCTGGGAGCGGTCCAGTCGGCGTTCTCGTTGACAGAGGGCGAGATCGCCGAAGTTCTCACGAATGTTGGCCTCCCCTTGTCCGAAGTCGTCGCGGGACTCACGGGCGCCGGCGAGACACTTGCCACGGCAGCGAATGTCGCCATTGGTGCTCTGGGAGCGACGCCAGAACAAGTTACCCAAGCGTTTGTTAGCTTAGGGGCTACCGCCACTGAATGGTCGTCGGCCCTGTTCTCTGCCGGCGTGAACGGCGTTGAGGTTGCTCGCCTGCTGCAGAATGTCGGCGGACAAACGTTATCGCAGGTCGGCGGAACCCTGCGCAGCGTGGGACGATCCATTCGCGATGTGGCGAACATTCTCAGCTCACGACTGGGTGGCAACCTGACGAGCTTGCCGGACCTCCTGCTGGACGCTGGCTTCACCCCTTCCTTAATCACGTCAACCTTAGGTGGCAGCCAGGTCACCGCACTCGTCAATGCCTTCCAACGTCGCGTATCGAGTAATCTCAACACCGTGGGCAACATTTTGTCGAGTGCCGGTTTCACAGGCGGCACAATCGCAGTCGGATTCTTCCAGAACGGCATCGCCGCTGGGCCCATCGTCACCGTGCTGCGAACGTTGAATTTCAACTCGCGCCAGACTCTGTCGACGCTCAGGAGCATCGGCTACGCAGTTCCAGATATCACGAGGTCCATGCGCTATCTGTACTCCAGTTCTCAGACGCTGGACGGCATCGTGAACGGACTCGGCGTGACATACACGTTCGACATTATTCCTTGGATGGTGAACGCCAACTATGGCCAAGCGGACGTTTATTATCAGATGCGGCGAATCGGCTTCAACGCCACGTCTCTCGCGCAGGTCATTGATCAAGTGTGTCGCTCCTCCGACCGCACCGTCACGGAGTTCCTGGCCACCGCCGGCTACTCCGAAAGCGCCATCCGTGGTGCACTAAACAGCGTCTTCGGAAGCGTAGGTAGCTTCTTCAACGATGTGTTCGACTCGTTCAGCATCTTCTAAATCGTCGAATCGGCACCCGCTAACGAATTGCGACGAACGCACACAATTGCAGAGTTCGCCGCAGCGGGAAATCCCGACACGAGTGCATTGAATAGTCGGTTTCAGCTCCAATGGACTCTAGCCGCGTGATCTAGATATTCGCGATGACGCCGGTGCTATCCGCAAACGAATCCGTTTGCACGCCCAGTCGCTGCAACATCGTGACGAACAGGTTCGCGAGCGGAATGTCCTCGCCCTTCACTGCGTCCTGCCAGGGCTCGCGGTCACCGAGCCACGGACCGCCCTGAAAATTCATCCCCGCGTGATTGATGTATTGAGCATGCTTGAATCCCAGGTTCTTGCCACCGGCCAAAATCAACGGATAGTTGCGTGAGAGATGAAACGCGCTGGACGCCGATCCGAACAGCAACAGCGTGTTGTCGAGCATACTGCCGGTTCCTGCAGGCTCTGGCGTGCTCTTTAGTTTGCTTAAGAACCGTCCATACTCTTCGTGCAGAAATCGGCAGTAGATTCCAAAATTCTTCCAACCGTCCGGGTTCTTCGTCTCGTGCGACAACTGATGGGCCAGATTGAAGCCAACCGCGCGGGCCAAATGGTCACTACGTCCCACACCGTTTTCACGACCAATCTGATAGGTAGCAACACGGGTCGAGTCGGTCTTG
This sequence comes from Planctomycetales bacterium, assembly GCA_020426755.1. Taxonomy (GTDB): domain Bacteria; phylum Planctomycetota; class Planctomycetia; order Pirellulales; family Pirellulaceae; genus JAGQPK01. The sequence continues at coordinate 6 of JAGQPK010000748.1, read as the reverse complement.
AACGCC
>JAGQPK010000747.1 GCA_020426755.1 Planctomycetales bacterium | reverse complement strand
TACTGAGCAGTGCGCACAGGAACGTTAATGCGTGATAGATCGGATCACGCAACAGATGCGGCTCAACATACATACGGCAAACGTGAGCGACGACGATCAACGCAAATAGAGTGCCTGTTGTGTACAAGTAAGCCTTCATCAAACAGCACTCCGCACGCGAGGAGATGTCGGCCGCTCCCCATCGCGACCGACGCGTCCATGATAAGCGAGCACAGGAAGTAGCGGAACGGCCCCCCCTGCTTGAACGTTGAGTCTCAACGTCGCCCGTCGTGCTACGATTCAGAATCCGAAATCGTCATTCCGAAATCCTCAGTCACAGTTCGCCGCAACGCGCCAGCGTCGGTTCCGTCCCGGCGCAGAGTTAGCCAATGTCGAGAACCGTAGCTGGCGCCTTTCGGCGAACTGACGCGCGTCGCTCGTTGACAACCGAGTTGTCGGCACCTTAGCCGTCCCACTAGGACTCGGCTCTGAATTCCTGATCGAGGGCGTTAACGAGTGATTCCGCGTTGAGCGGTTTAGGGAACCAGCGGTCGACGCCTGTCCGTCCAATGGGCAGGCCGTTTTCGTCGGGCGTAGAGCCACTGAGTGCAAAGATGCTCGTATCACTAAATTGATCGCGATCGCGCATTGCGCGAATGGTCGTCGGGCCATCGCAGACGGGCATGTGCATGTCGACGAGTACGACACTTGGTGGTTCGGCGGCTTCAAAGTAGTCCATCGCTTCCTCGCCATTCGAGAAGTCGACGACCTGATAGCCTTTGAGTCGCAGAAAGGTGCTGAGCATTTGACGCTCGTTTTCATTGTCTTCCAGGACAGCAATCGATCGGCTACTGACAACATGCGGGCCGGTTGGCGGCGTGTCGGGCTGCAGTATTTCGCTTTCGTCCAGCCGCCGGACGGCTTGCTTTATTTCGTGGAAGGTCAATTCGGCATCTGCGTCGAGCCCCGCGCGCAGTTGTTCTCGATACAGATGAAGTCCGACGCTGACTTCATGCAACTGATTGCGCAGCGTATGGCGCATCTCGCGTGGCAGTCTCAGCAACTGCCGGCGGATGAGATTGGCGGCGGCGTCCTCGCCGTGAAGATCGTCGCGTACGACAACAATTTCGCGCGGCGCTTCGATTCCCACGCGAACTTGTCCCGCTCGGACGCGGACGAAGTGAACCGTGATCCCTACCTGAGGAAACGAGATTCGATCGCGAGTTTTCCGTGTGAGCACAAGCATGACACAACCTCCCTGCTAAGGCGGTGCTGGAGCGCGGCATGTGACTCTGTAGCGGGTAGAACCCGCCAGGCAGTTGCCTCTCGTAATCTGGGCGGTCTGGGAGAGAACGTCGATCCAGACGCATTAAAGCAGCGCTATGCGCACTCGTCTCCTACCTTCAAGGATTCAGCTTGCGTAGAGCCGCGAAGCGAGTCAATGAGTTTGCACGCATATTGCGGAAACACGAAGCGGGATGTCATGTACCGACGGGCTAAACATACGGCGCCAAATTCTTTCACGCACGAGTGATTAAATACTTCCACGACGAACTCACGAAGTACACGAACGCACTTCGACTATGCAATAGGTCTTGTTCCCTATTCGATGTAGCAGGTCTGATTGGACACTGCCTGTTGTCGACGTCTGGTGGTGCTCACGTGCGAACCACAAAGTTGGACAGGACTTCGTTCGAATGTTTAGGCGGCGTGATAATCACTGCCTTCATCGGATCCAAGGACCTCGCGGTTTAGGATATCCAAAAGTGCATCGGGGCTGAACGGCTTGCGGAACCAAGAGCTTACGCCGCCTTTACCCAGTTCGATACGATTCTCTCGCAGCGAAGCGCCGCTCATCCCAATGATACGCATCTCTCGGGTTTGCTTGTTACCGTTTTGGCGGATTCGCCGAATGGTGGTGGCGCCGTCGCACTTTGGCAACTTCATATCTAGGATTAGCGTCGCATCTGGCAGCGTTTCGTTGATGTAGCTCAGTGCTTCCTCACCATCGGTAAACGTCGTTACCTCGTAGCCGTGATTTGCCAGGAAATTGCGCAGCGATTCCCGCTCTTCCCGATTGTCCTCGACCAAGATGATGCGGCGGCGTGGCTGTTCCGCCGATAACTCTCGCGCACCCTCGTCAAGCGCGGCCACAGGTCCGAACTCCAACCATGAAGTTGTATTGGCGTTGATACCGATGCTCGGCGCAATGAAGACTTGCTGCAATTCTTGGCAAGCGGCACGGAAAGTCGCGTCCGACGCGTCATCGCTGCCGTCAGTTTCGACTTGCGTGCGATAGAGATGAAACTGCGTCAGCACAGCTTGTAGTTGGTTTCTCAGGTGGTGCGAATTATCTGTGGTTGCGTTGGTCGGTTCCAGGTTCTGGCGTGAATGCTTGAGCAAAGTTCGCAGCGCGAGTTCAACGCGACTCGACTGTTCATCAAACTCTGCATCCGACGGGCTTACTTCAATGCCCATTGTCATTGCGACATAGCCTTGCACATAGTCCGCCAAGCTGTGCAGGACTTCGGTGAGTCCTTCGTGTTGCTGTGACAACTCAATGGCAGTATGGTCGAGCGTCGTCAACAGTGAATCCACGGACTCGATAATCGGTCCGAGATTCCCCAGGAATGCCGTATCGCGAACGACAAACTGGTTGCGGAGTTGGCGGGGCATGGTCGTACCTTTACTGACAAAGTGATGGCATAGAGTCGCCAATGCGTTGTAGGCCGGAAATATAATCGACCTGCGTCGTTCACTTCAACAGCAATGCGCCCCATAAGGAGGATTGCCACACAGTCGCTGTGAGTAATGCTAGCAAGTGTCTGAAATCCGCCGTGCATGCAACTTGCGCTTGCTAGCAAGTTCTCTAATTGGCCCTGATTCACCAAGACGTCGCTGCTTCACCACCAATTCGATGGCGCAAAGAATCTCGACGAATGGCGTCAGCCGCGGTGCTCGATGTGGCAACGTCTCGCGGCAGGACAGAACTGACGCTAACGCGTTGCGGCAAACGCTATGCACGTCAACATTCAACATTCGATGCTCGCCCTACGTGTCGCGTTGCTGTCGCTGGGCGATTGTTTCAAGCAATTCGTAGGGATCGACGGGCTTCACGACGTGTAGATGGAAGCCCGCCTCCTCGGTCTGCCGTCGATCTTCTTCACGACCGAATCCGGTCACTGCCACGAACAGCGTCTGTGACTGGGGATAGTCACCGCGAATCTTGCGGAGTA
>JAGQPK010000746.1 GCA_020426755.1 Planctomycetales bacterium | reverse complement strand
GAGGCGTGACGGGCATGCTGGCTCCCGTGGACGTCAGCGAATCGATCGATGGCAACTTTGCCTTCATCACCGGCAGAGATGCGGACTCAGTGGTCGTCGTTAGCCTAGATGGTCGAGGCGCGATGGCGCAACGCTTGAGCAACAACTCGGCAGGCTTAACCGGACTTGAATCCCCCTTGTCGATGACTGGTGGAACCAGCAGTGGCTCGACGGTCGTGGCGACTTTGGGCGATAGCAACACACTGGGCGGAATCGTTTCCTTCCGCGGTGTCTCGGAAGTTGGCAATGCACCGATTCAACGAAGCGGGCAACTGCAACTCGGCGACAATCTGTTCGTCTTACCCGATTCGTTCGGTGAATCGGAATCCGTCATTGCTCAGTGGCGTTTCCAACCTCAGGAAGAATCGTACCTTGACGCATTTCGCACTGAGATTACGCCGTTGATTCTGCGGTTCGATGAAAGCTCGGACACGTGGACGATCACGGGAATTGGGAAAATGCGTCTCATCGATGCCGGCTTTGGCGACATTCAAGAGTTTGCATTTGACCTGCAAGCGGGTAGCGATGAAACGACCGGAAAATACTTTGGTTGGTATGTGCGAGGCGACGTTCCTGCAGGAGTTACCCGCGGTACGGTTGACTTCGATGAGGAAACTGGTGAGACGATTGTGCTCGACCTGACCACTGGAGACAGCATTTCCGCGTGCAACTCCGACCTAGCCGGTTGCGACAGTACGTTTACGAATTCGACAACGATCCGCCGCGCGTATTCGATGCAAGTCAGTTTCACAGTGACTGAGGCAGCAGACGCGGTCAGGGCACAGTTCATCGACATCGAGTCACTAATAGTTGGCACCGCAGGCGGCGCCGATCGAATAAACATTGCCGCGACACCTGGCCCGGACGTCACATCGCTTGACGTTTCCACCGGCGACACAATCGATCGAGTCTTGCTGAGCGATCTGAGTGAAACAACGCAAATCAACCTCGGAACCGGCGACGACGAAGTAACAATCGCCACGTCGACGGACGCTAGCCGAAGTTTGACCGTCCATGGCGATAGCGGTAAAGATACCTTCAACCTAGTGACCGTCGGTGCAGCGACGTCGACGATGTTAAATGGTGGCGTCGATGAGGACCTTTTCCTGATCGCAGGAAATCAGCTTGGATCCGGAACGACAACGACAATTGATGGCGGCGCGCCGACGTTAGGCGCAATTGGAGATACACTCGTCTTCAACCCCGGCGACCCAAGCGTTACCGTCAATCCTTCCGATCCCGCGCCCAGTGGGCAAGTTGGCATCGATGACGTGGCATTCGGTGTCGTTGACTTCTCAGACATTGAGGCACTGGTGATTGAATCAGGGCCGAGGATTGACATCGCCAATCGGGTGCCGTTGATCAATGAAGGGCAAAGCCTGTCGCTCAGCGTGTCGATCGCCAACATTCCGCAGAACACCGGCGTCACAGGTGTCACCTGGTCGGTCGCTGGTGTCGAAATCGATAATGGTAACAGCACGACGCTCGACTTAAGTTGGGCGCAACTGCTGGGACTCGGCATCAACGATGGAGACGACATCTACCCGATTCTCGTTTCCGCGACCAACGATGGGGATATCACGACGACCGAGACAATCTTGTTGGAGGTACTTGATGTTGCTCCCATCATCAACCTGACGGCAGACGCAACGGTTCGAGTTGGCGACACTCATGAAGTCGAATTCTCGGCAGCAGATCCGGGAGACGACGCGATTATCAAATGGCTAGTGGACTGGGGCGACGGCACGTTGCAAGAATATGGCTCCGGCGTGGCCTCCGCGCAACACATCTATGAAACGCCGGAGACATACGATGTTGTTGTCAGCGTGGTTGATGATGAGTCAACACCTGACGTGGCGGCGACTACCACGAAGCAAGTTGCAGCATTTGTTAACGTCAGCAACGTCAACGCGGGGATGTACTCCATCAAGGAAGGTGAGTCGCTGCATCTTGCTGGAAGTGTGGTGGGCCAGCCGATATCCGTGTCCTGGGATCTCAACGGCGATGGAACCTTCGGCGATGCAACGCAACTGAACGCAGTCTTGGATTGGGCAACGGACTTGGCGGCGCTGGGCATCGACGGTCGCTCACATGCCGAGATCTCAATTGCTCTGCAAGCCACGTATGCCAATGGCGATTCGGCGACCCGTTCCGGATCGCTGATCATCGAGAACGTCGCTCCGGTCGCGGTCTTATCGACGGACGTCCCGACGGTCGGCATCGACGAGGGCATCGCAGCGGGTGACATCTACCAAGTGATGTTCAGTTCAATCGTTGAGCCAGCCTCGGGCGACACATTGACTTACAGCTTTGACTTCGGCGATGACGGGACGATCGATGCAGTGGTCACCGATCCACAGAATCCCAGTGCCCTCATCCCTGCTACTTGGACTGGCGGTGGGTTGCAAGATGACGGTTTCGTCACGATTCGCGGCATCGTCGAAGATCAAGATGGCGGTCGCAGCGAATACACAACAACCTTCCGTGTGAACGACGTCGCGCCGACGGTTCTACTTGGCGGCGCCGCCATAGCGACCGAGGGATCGAGCTACCAGCTCACAATCAACTTTAGCGATCCCGGGACAAACGATGGTGACATCAACTTCGTTGTCGATTGGGGCGATGGGAGCGCGGCGGAAATGTTCACGCCGGCGTCCCAGGTCAGTCCCGTCACGATATCACATGTCTTCGTCGACAACGATCCGTTGGCCACGACCACTATTAGCGTCCGCGCCAGCGACGAAAAGGGCACCTATCAGGCGGTCACCAAAAACATCAATGTGGCGAATGTCGCGCCTACGATCTCGAGCTTGACAGCCGAAAACGCATCCGGGGGCGTCGTCATCGTCGAGGGCGACATCGTTTCGCTGGCTGGCTTCATCATCGATCCTGGCGTGCTCGACAGCTTTACACTTGATGTCGATTGGGGAGATGGCTCGGTCGACAACGACCTATTCCTGACGGCACGTTCGACGAACTTCGACGTCGTCCATCGTTACGTAGATGATGGAACCTACACCATCTCCGCGACACTCACCGACGATGATCTGGATAGCAACACGCAAGTCGCGACGGTCGTTGTTACGAACGACGCGCCCATGTTGACTTATACGGTGTCACCGCTTGCCGTTGACGAGGGTGATTCGGTTACGGTCGCCGGAACGATCGCGGACGCCGGCGAAAATG
>JAGQPK010000745.1 GCA_020426755.1 Planctomycetales bacterium | reverse complement strand
TGATGCGGCGAGCGTCCCCGCAGCATTCACGGTGATACGATTCGCCAGATGGTCGTGATAGCCCAGCAGCGTCATCTCTTTGGTGGCAAAGTCGATGTAGGCAATCGAGCCGTCGTAGGCCGAGCTGACCGCGGCCCGTTGTCCCGGGATGCCCGCGACGCAAGTCACAGGACCGCGATGGCGGCAGTAAGTAGCTTTATCGGTCTGTTTCTCAGTGCTTTGGTTCATGGCAAGAAAGCTCGCTTTCAATGTCGTCACTTGATAAGAGAGACGCGGGAATTACATTCGAATTTCGGTACGGTGGAAACGGTTAACTCGCAAGCTGCTGAATTCCGTTTGCTGCAGCCGAGCGTTGTACTCGTCGGCTTGAATCGCATTAACGCACGTGTTGTTGTCGTCGGAGCCTAGCAGGAACAGACGCGGATTGCGCGCCGCGAGTTCTCCGATCCAATGTTCGTAGGCGGCGTGTCGATCGGGTACGGTGTACAGCCAATTGCCATACATCGTGAAGAATGCGTTGCTCCACCAAATGATTGAGCCTGACGCGTCCTGCATCGCATCCAACAACGGTTGCTGCTGACTCAGCAGGTCGCAGGCGACAAACTCGTGCTTTAGCGAACGGTAGCGATCCCAATGGTCGGCGAAGGCGGTCGCACCTCCCCAACGATCGAGTTCACGCTGCCACATTCGCTGAAGGTCAGCGTCGGTGACCTGATCCGGCGTGACTTCGTTCCACAGTTGGTAGAAGACGTCTGGGGCAGGGAACCGCGCAAAGAGCTCACGCACCATCTGCGGGAAGTCCCATCCGTCCCAGTGAGTGACCAAATGTTGTCGCACCGCCAGTGCTGGTCGACTGTAGTCGAAGAACACGACACGCGAGTTAGCGTCGAAGCCGTGCGTTTGCAGGATGCGATTGGGCTTGAAGCCCGCGGCGACACTATACAGTGACGAAACCGGTCCAACAAAGCCGTCCGGCGGCTGCTGAATATCGTCATACGACTCGATGTTCCAGAGAAACACGCCGGACCGCGCGTGTTGTGTCTGCGTATGAATCACGCTGAGCAACTGGCGTTGGTCGGCGGTCAGCTGCCCGTCGCTCGTCTGCGGGGCGTAGTCGCGGATGCCGCTGCCAAAAAACGGAACCATGGCCGCGCGCACTGCTGCGTCGTTGGCGCCCAAGTCCGACGTGAACCGTAAGATTTCGTCGTCGAGCGGCAGGGTGGGCCAACCTGCCTCGTAGCCCGCCTCGCGAATGGACTCCCACGCGGGCATGCCCAAACTGCGATACGCGTCCAGATCGATCAGTGCACAATGATGGTGCGTCAGGTCGGCGGGTTCTGAGTTGAAACAGGGGCTGGCGGCCAGAAAACGCTGCTCTGCCGTCCAGGCCCGCAATGCGGCGAAGAAATCAGTGCGCTGTGTTTCGCCGTCGATGCGCCAACGCTCGTAAAGCAAGTAACCATGGGGAATGATGAAGCAGTAGCGCGCATCGGTCATGGCCGCATGATGCAGCAGCACGTCAATGTCGTTCGCTTCCAACAGCTCCTCCTGATAACCGTAACGCGTCCAAGCGAGTGTGATGTCCCGTAGACGTTCGGCTGTCGTGGTGTCGGAGAACTGCTGTGAAGTATCGAGGAGCCCGATGACAAGATCGCCGGAGATCATCGCTGTAGGCTCCCATTCTGACGGGCGACGGTCGCGGATGTAGCGCTCTCGCTAGCCACTTCGGCGTTCGCTGTCACGCCCGACTGCTCGGAACTCTGCTTGTGTACTCGTGGCAACACATCGCCGCGCAGTATCAAGTCCGTGCCCAACCATTGATATTGAAGATTGTGTAGATGCGCCAGGCGTTCCTGTTGGCCACCGACCTGGGGATGAATCGACCGCAGCCCGCCGACGAGCCGCGGTGAGATCGTAACAAGGTACTGATCGGCCAAGCCTTGTGTTAACAGACTGGTGATAATCGTGGCGCCTCCTTCAACCATGATGGTGCGGAGGCCTTGTTGCTTGAGGTGCGCGAACACCTGATGTAGATCCAAGAGGCCCGCGTTGGTTTGCGTGACGCGAACGATGTTGGCGCCGGCATTCAGCAGTTGCTGCTCCTTGCGAGTACAGGCATCATGACTGGTGCAGATGATCGGACGGACACAGGGGTCTTTGAGTAGTCGCGCGTCGATCGGGAAACGCAGGCTGCCGTCCACGATGATTGGCTGCGGGTTCTCGCCCTCGACAAGCCGCACGTTCAGTTGTGGGTTGTCGCGGACGACCGTGTTGATCCCGACCAAAATGCCATCGTGTAGAGCACGTACTTGATGAGTCAGACGCAGCGACAGATCGTTGCTCAACTTGAGCGTTTCGCCTTCGGCGTGAGCGATACTGCCATCCAGACTTTGCGCATAGGTGACGGTGACAAACGGACGCTGACGTCGGCCGTTCTCCTGATGGGCCTGTTCGACGCATCGACGAACGCAACCGATAATGTCCGACTGACAGACTTGTGATGCGTCGATGGAGTTCATGTTCACGGCCCCTTGAGAACAACGACCTGGGACGGCTGTCAGTCCTGATTATCCCAGCGGTTGTCAGCGCCTCCCTCTGGCATGCCAGAGTCCGTCGGACCATTCGTCAGCCACCCGTCGAACATGTGGCCCATCCGGTCGATTTTGGCCTGCAAGTACCGTTGATTCTCCGGGCGAGGTTCGATGCGCTGGTAAACACGCTCGACGACCTCGATCTTACCCTCCTGCAGATCGGTGATCTTTTGCGGATTGTTTGTCAGCAACCGGACGCGCGAGACACCCAGATCCTGCAGAATCGCCGCCGCAATCGCAAAACTGCGGCCGTCCACGGGCAATCCGAGATGCAGATTGGCATCGACGGTGTCGAGTCCTTGGTCTTGGAGCGAATAGGCGCGGATCTTGTTGGCCAAGCCAATGCCGCGACCTTCCTGCCGCAGATAAATGAAAACCCCGCGACCCTCCGCAGAGATCCGGTCCAGCGAGGCAATCAGTTGCTCGCGACAATCACAGCGAACTGATCCCAACACATCGCCGGTCAGACACTCCGAGTGGACGCGGACGAGCGGCGGCTCATCCGAGGACTCGATGTTCATGCACAACGCCACGTGTTCGCGTTCGTCGTTGCCTTGGTACCTGCACTTTAGGGCCTCACGCAGCGAGTTGAATCACATGGTCCAGGAGAGATTTGAATTTGGTCCTGTTAAGGGCGG
>JAGQPK010000744.1 GCA_020426755.1 Planctomycetales bacterium | reverse complement strand
CGTCGGCTCGGCGATTGACTTCGTCGCATGTGCATGCCCCGTGTCTTCCCAGACGGCATAGGCCTGGGTATGGCATTCACCGCAGGTTTCTGATCCAACGAACTTGCCTGTCGGGTGTCCGACGGATTGGATTCCCAGGTGCGCGACACCTTGATGTTTAAGCACATCTTCCAACGTTTGCTGGTACTGTTTCAACGAATCCAACATGCGGCGGGAGTCACTGAATGTTTTGTCGAGGGCGACTCGCTGGTAGCGGAACGAGGGGCGATCGCTGAAAAAGAGTCCCACGACGCCGACATACATGCCCTTACCGCCGGTTTGAATCATCGCGCAGATGGTCCCGTCGGTTCGCTTGATCTGATCCGGTTGAAACTTGGGTTCGCCAATCCCGTCGGCACAGACCATGAGGTCGACGCCGGGCACTTCTTCGGCAAGCTGTTTACATTCGGACTCGGAACCGTTGAACAGCGTGACAATAAAGTTGCAGCGGTCGGCACGCATCTGGTCGACGACCTTTACCAGCGCCGGCTTAGCGCCGCTGATTTCCAAGCCGTCAGAGATGGGAACGGACTTGGCTTCCTTGTCGCCCAGTAGCGAGGTCACACCGACACGCAGATTACCTTGCTCGATCACTTGATAACCACGAATGAAATCGAGCAGATTCACGTTGGCGCAGGCGAACAGATCTGATTTGTCTTTGTCGTCGAGTTGCGCGACGATTTGGCTCAGTAGGTCATTCGCTGAGAGTTTAAGATCGTCTTCGCCCAGACCGACGGTCTTGTATTCCATCATGCGCAGGGCCTGCAGCGTCGATTCGAACTTGATCATCGCTTGCGGACCGGTGCGGCGGACTTGGTTACCCGCGTCCAATGCGGCCACTGGCCATTTCTTCTGTTGCCTCAGTTGTTGCAGCAGTTGGTCACGTCTGGCTAAGCCGCCCTTTTGATTCTCGAGTCCGGCACAACCGCAGGGTTCGATGTAGCCATGCTGCTGTCCCGTAATAAACAGAGCCAATGTGGGTTGGCCCCAACCCTGGAAATCCACTTGCGCAGGTATTCCGGCGCTGTCGTCAGAGCCTACGGCGCCAGGCGTCAAGAAGTGCTGAATGGCGCACGTGGCTGCCACGACAAGCAGAATCGGCATGAATTGCCTGTGCGGCACTTTCCCTGCTGAGCGATGCATCCGTCATTCTTCCTCTGAGTTTGGCGCGTCAATGTGTGACTCGATTACAAAGGCCACTGGAATGTGGATTATCGGCGCCTCAGGGCTGGTGGTCTCAATGACGATTTCCGCCATGTCGCCTTGTTGGCTTCCTAGGCGATTCACGAGTCGGTCAATCGGTTGAACCCGCAAGCTCAAAGTGTATCGACTCGTGTTGGTTGTAGGCGGTTGAATCTCTGCAGAGAGTACGTTGTCGGGATCGATTTTGACGACCTTCATCTCGATCGGCGCATCGGCCGCAGCACCATGGGGAATGATGAAGAGTTTCTTCACATGGGGCTGGTCACCACTCAACCGACCCAGGTCCCAGATCCCGGAATCCTTGTTGAAACCACCGCCGAGGATTTGGAGGTTACCGACAATGTCCCCATCAATCGGAACTTCCACAGCACCAAGCTCAGGGTCTGACAAGTGGACTCGCAAATGCTGACGAAGTCGGCCCACTGGTAAACCGCCTGTTAAGGACACGACGATGCGCTGGCCGCCGATGGCTCCCACTTCGGCCTTAATCTCCTCCTCGGACAAGGGCTCGATCCGCGTGGTTAGGTAAGCGCTTGATGCATCGTCGTTCAGCTCGACATGATCCACCGCCAAGCCTGCTTCGCGATAGAAGAAGATCTCCAGCGATTTCTCTGCGCTCTGTCCGGAAAGCACCGTGCCGAATTGAACATTGCGGGGATTCGTCTGCACCACCTGCTGAACGCGCCCCTTAACGGTCAGGTCCAACTCGATTCGACCGGGGTCGTTCGTGCGGAAGCGGGCGGTCTGGTGAAAGTCGAGTTTGAAGGTAGACGGTTGCCAAGTCAGCGTGATGACGCTTGTCTCATTAGGTGCCAGCTCGGTCTGACTGATTTCTACGTCGGTGCATTGGCAGCTCTTGTCGACAAATGCCACAGTGAGCGGCGCATCGCCGGCGTTTCGTATATGAAACTCGTGACTGCGCCGTTCATTGCGCGACATCACGCCGAAGTCAAACGTGTTTTCGTCGAGAACTTCCACGCGCGGCCGACCTGTCGGATTGACACCTGCCGATGCCGGGCCGATGGGTGCGACGCCGCTGTCCGCTTCTCGTGAGAGCGCATCCGGCTTGCTGAAACCGTAAACGTGATTTGCGGGCGCGTACTGGATGTAGGCCGCTGCGACGCCCACGACGCTGCCGAGGATGACTGTGACCAGGAATGTTGCCAACGGTTTCATCGACGCCTCTCTTTGCTTACGTTCAGCACTGCGTGAACTGGAAAGCGATCCCCAGCATGATCGCTCACCGCAGTTGCCGCCACGACTCGCGATCTACTATTCATCGTAACTGCAATCAGCCAGTCTTGGAACGTTCCTTGCGACCGGCCGAGGCGGCGGCGACCTGCCCTGCCCTGTGTTACGCGAGCGACCGCAAGTAGTCTCGCGCTTCAGTAAAGAAGGTGTGGAATTCTGGTTGCAGGTAATCTGGATACGTCCAGGGCATCTTCTGCCATGCCTTGGCGCGGTACTGCAGGGTTAATTCGGCGTAGATGCCGTGATCCAGATATAAACGATGAGCGTGATTTTTGGTCGATGCCAGGACCAGCTTGTCCTGAGAGAGATAGCCAGGATCCAGATTAATCGGTCGTTCGACGTCCGCCCGGGCCGCTTGGCGATATTGTTCCTCCCACTCGTTCGTCTTGACTTTGAACGAGCTAAGAAAGACCGGATCGAGTGGCTGGGCGGGCACGATGAACTGCTTACGCAACTCGGTACCCATCGTCGCGGTGTAGTAGTCCGTTTGCGTGAATGGGAAACGCTCGCTACACAATTGCAGACGGCCAAGGCGTTCCATCACTTGCTCGGCCGCCCAATCGAACGCTGCGTCTGTTTGCCCGGTTACCGCAACCAGGCAAAGCACCGGCGCCGGCGGAAGAATTGCCCCCATTGAATACCCGTCCTGTCAGTTGTCGATGTATCGATGTGTCGTCACTTGACCCTCCATCATATGCGGGCAGCGGCGGCAGGGTAACAGGACGAGTCACGCGGCGGGAGTG
>JAGQPK010000743.1 GCA_020426755.1 Planctomycetales bacterium | reverse complement strand
CGACCTCAACGACCGACGTTCGATGAAATATTAGAAACTTGTGTACCACTGCACCAGTTTGGGCACTCCGTAAGCGAAGTAAGCCGAAACGTAGATCGTGGCCAGGCCCACCAAGAACACGCCGAGCATCTGTATTGCTTCGACGTTGCGGTGGTGCCGGTGAGCGATGCGTTCGGAGGCCAACTTGTCCTGAAGGTACTTTTCGCTAGTCAAAGTAATCGTGTGGTACATGCGTCGAATCTCTATGATTTGAGGACATCGGCAGTGCTTTGAAACGAGCAGTATGAGCACATTTCGCAAGCGGTGTGCCGATGACTAAAAACGCGAAAAACACCGTGTTTTTCGTGATTCGCGCCGGCACATGAGGTTGCCGGTCAACGCGCGAGCGAGACGAACGTCGACGAAAGACCACGTTTTGGGTCAACAACTCTGGCCCGCCTGACTCAAGGGATTTCATTCGTATGGCAGTGTTGCTGCAAATCAAGAACGCTTCAAAACGCTATGGCGATCAGGTGCTGATGGACCAGGCAGAGGCAACGATCACGGACGATGTCAAAGTTGGCTTTGTCGGCCGCAACGGGGCGGGGAAGAGTACGCTGCTGCGTATCGTGTTGGGGGAAGAAGAACTGGACGGTGGCGAAGTAAGTCGCAACAGTAAACTGCGAATTGGCTACCTGCGTCAGCACGATCCGTTTCAGCCCGGCGAAACGACAATCGGGTATTTGATGCGAGACAGCGGCCAGCCCGATTGGAAATGCGGCGAAGTGGCTGGGCAGTTCGAAATCAAAGGCGATTACCTAGAGGGCCCGATCGCCAAGCTCTCCGGCGGTTGGCAGACGCGTGCCAAACTAGCGGCGTTGTTGCTGCATGATCCGAACCTGCTGCTGCTGGACGAGCCAACGAACTTTCTCGACTTGCGTACGCAGATTCTGCTGGAACACTTTCTGAAGAACTACAAGCAGGCCTGTCTGATTGTGTCGCACGATCGCGCCTTCCTAGGCGCCACTTGCGACCATACGCTTGATCTGACGCGTGGCAAACTGACCATGTTTCCCGGCAAGATCGACGCGTTTCTCGACTATCAACAAGAACGCATCGAACATGATCGCCGAGTGAATGCGACGGTCATGTCGAAACGGAGGCAATTGGAGGAGTTCATCGCCAAGAATCGGGCCCGGGCAAGCACGGCAACGCAGGCGAAGTCCAAGAGCAAACAGCTTGAGCGTCTGGAACTGATCGAAATCGAAGCGGACGAACCGACCGCCCACATTCGCGCGCCGCAAATCGAACCGCGCAAAGGCCCGGCGCTCCGCTGTCGCGGCCTGTCGATTGGTTACGCAGAACGCGAAGTTGCCACGGGCATCGACTTGGAGGTCGACCACGGTTCCCGCGCAGCGATCGTCGGCGACAATGGTCAGGGCAAGACGACCTTCCTGCGGACCATTGTTGAATCGCTGCCGGCGCTGCAAGGCGAAGTGCGCTGGGGCTACGGTTGCCAGATTGGCGTGTACGCTCAGCACGTCTATTCGAGCCTACCCGAACAGAAATCGGTGCTCGACTACTTGGAGTACGTGGCGGCTCCCGGCACAAAGATCCAAGACATTCTCAACTTGGCAGGTGCATTGTTGTTTCGCGGTGAACAAGTCAAGAAGCGAATTTCGGTGCTGTCCGGTGGCGAGCGGGCGCGGCTCTGTTTGGCCGGGCTGTTGCTCAGCCAATACAATGTGCTGATCTTAGACGAACCGGGCAACCACTTGGACGTCGATACGGTCGAGGCCCTGGCGCAGGCGCTCTGCGACTACCAGGGGACGGTGATTTTCACCAGCCACGACCGTCACTTCATGAAACGGGTAGCTACCTGCGTAATCGAAGTTCGCGACGGGCATGTGACGAACTATCGTGGCGACTACGACAGCTACGTATACTCGGTGAATAAAGAGATTGAAGAAGGTGAACGGGAAATCGCCGCAGCTCGCGCCGCCAAAGGTCCGCCGGTCGGCAAGTCGCCCAAGGTGGAACGTTCGGCGAAGACGGAGCGTGAATTGCGGAAGGAACTGTCGAATGTTGAGCGTTCCGTGGCGCGGCTAGATGGCGAACGGCGTAAGCTGAACGACCAGTTATTGCAGACGACGGACGCCACTGAAGCATTACGCTTACACAACGAATTGACGCAGATCACGGACCAATTGGGCGTCGCCGAAGATCGCTGGCTTGAGCTCCAGGCGGAGTTAGGCGAAATGGAATGAACGATGGCACGAATTCGCACTTTTGTGGCAGTTGAAATCAGCGAAGAGCTCCGCCGGGCGGCCAAACGTGTCTTGGGGGAGTTCTCCGCGACGCAGGCGCCGGTGCGCTGGGTCGATCCCGGCCAGTTCCACGTCACGCTCAAATTCCTCGGCGATGTAGACGATTCGCAGATCTATGCCGTTTGTGCAGCGGTGCGAAATGCGGCCGCGCAAATGGAACCGTTCGTGGCCACCTGCGACTGCGTGGGCGCGTTTCCGAAGCTGGAATCGCCACGGACCGTGTGGCTGGGGATTAGTGAGGGCACCGAGCAGTTTCGCGAGCTTCATCAGCAGCTGGATACGCGGTTAAGCAAACTGGGGTTTCCCCATGAGCAGCGACAATTCGCGCCACACATTACGCTCGGCCGCGTCGACCGTGACGGCCAGCGAGCGGCCTTGCAACCGCTGGTAGACACGATGAGTGCCGCGCAAGGGCGCGAATTCGGCCAGTTTCTGGTCACAGGCTGCGTGGTCTATTCGAGCGAACTAACACCTCGCGGCCCCGTTTACACGCCGCTCGGCAAACTCCCGTTGGGCGGATGAATATCGAATGTTGAATGTTGAAGTCGGTCGGTCAGTTCGGCCTCATTCTCCCACACTGAGCTTCTCTTCACTTCAAAATTCGATATTCAACATTCGAAATTCAAAATTCAGTTTTCTCTCCCGCCTTGACCGAACGTGTCCGGCCACTTGCGAAGATAAATGCAGCTTCGGGATTGCGAAGCAGCGTGGCGAAGGGTAGCATGTTCATATGTTCAGGTATCCCAGCGGTCTCAGACGGCTTGCAAAGGGCAGATGCCTGAATCATAACAACGGGAGTTCATCGGGATGATCACGGCGGAACAGAACAAGGTGAATGATCGCATGGCCAAGAAGAGCACAGGGACGACCAGTCGGGGCACCAACGGGGCGGCAGCCAAGTCGGCCGCCGGTTCCAAATCGGCTTCTGTTCAAACGAGCAAT
>JAGQPK010000742.1 GCA_020426755.1 Planctomycetales bacterium | reverse complement strand
GCCAAGTATCCAGTCGAATCCAATCGTGGCAATCGCAAATGTTGAGCGCGATTCCGCGGCCCAACCTGCCACACGTTGCTTGCATCGACACCGGGCGATTGCGTGTCGACCACAGGTGAGGAACGAGGCGTATCGTCGAGCGGTGCCATCGTTGTGTCACTTCGATCGAACGCCAGAAGCGTGTCCTCGACATGATGCTGCAACAGTGAAGCGACTTCCTGAGCCACCTCAGCGTCGGCCTCATGGACTTGTTCGAGATACACGCCACGCTCGGCAACCGGCAAGGCGACGGCTTCGGAAAAGAACTGTTTCACCAACTGTCGTTGTTCGGGTGTCACGACGCCTGCGTCTCCGCTAACTCGCGCCGCAGCCAGGCTCGAATCATGGTCCACTCCGCTTCAACCGTCCGGCGGGAGACGCCCAACTGCTCGGCCACCTCCGCAATCGTCATGCCGGCGAAGAATCGCATTTCTACGATCGCCGCTTGCCGGGCGTCGATTTTTGCGAGTTTGTGCAAGGCTTCATCTACGGCCAGTAGATCCTCCGTTCGACTGGCGGACACTTTGAGATGGTCCTGCAAGTCGATGCGCTCTCGACCACCTCCACGCTTTGCTGCCTGTCGTGCTCGTGCGTGATCGACCAGGATGCGCCGCATCGCCTGGGCTCCAATCGCCAAGAAGTGCGTTCGCCCTTGCCAACTTACACGTCGCTGATCAACCAGCCGCACAAAGGCTTCGTGCACGAGTGCGGTCGGCTGAAGAGTGTGGTCACGCGGTTCGCGTCTCAGAAATCGTTCGGCCAACTCATGAAGTTCGCCATAAACCAACGGCATCAAGCGCTGCGCAACGCCGGTGGCGTCCGCCGGCGCGGCTTCCAGAAGCTCAGTTGTCTGTTCTCGAATCGGTGTCGACATGCGCGGAAGTCCAGAGGTGGCAGCGGTGGTGGTCTCTATTCTAAAGCATGGGGAATGGTCGGCGGGAGGCCATGCCGAAGGCGGCGAAAATTGAAAATCTAGGATAAACGACTGCGGGCTTTGGCAAACGGCTACGCGTTATCAGTATGGGCACGACATGCCTGCATCGTTTACTCCGTTTCCCGAGGACTTTCCCCATGGCTCATACACCTGCGTTGAACGTCGTCCACCATGATCGCTCGCTCCATCTGCAGTTGCAACCAATTGCGCGAGCACTTGGCATCCCTTTCCATGCGTACCTGGATGGCGAATCATTTTTGAGCAGACATCGTATCGTCGGCTGCGAGTGCGTTGTCTCCGACTTCAGGCTCCTCGACATGGCGGGGCTCGACCTGTTACGCAAAGTTCGCGAACGGAGTCAAACTGCCGTGTTTGTCTTCATCAGCGATGCACCAGAGGTGGGTCACGTTGTCCAGGCAATCAAGTCCGGTGCGGCAGACGTACTGTTGCGCACATCGAGCGAAATGTCACTCGCCGCTGCTATCTCCGCCGCCATTAGCGAAGCGCAGCGGCAATACCGCGTCGACGAGGCGCACTCGCAGCAACAACAACTGCTGCAAACACTCAGCGAAAAAGAACGCGATGTACTCGATCTAATGCTGACCGGCCTGCCCAATAAGGTCATCGCCAGACGTCTCAGCGTCAGCCTACGAACCGTCGAAGTTCGCAGACAACAGATTTTCAAGAAAACGCAAACCAAGTCCGTGGCGGAATTGGTGCGGATGGTGATCTGCGGGACATGATCATCACCGGTTACACTTCGCCCAAGCCTCCATCGAGGATATCGTCCCAATCGCTATCAGAAAGACTTGCGGCGGAACTTGTTGCCAAGACGGTTTCAGTCGCCGGCATCGCCGATAGCGGCACACTAGGCAGCACAGTACCAAACACTGACGCAATGTTTGCTAGGTCCGAAATTGAGATTGAACCGCTACCGTTAACGTCTCGCGTGATTGAGTAAGTTTGGCTGCCGACAACACTACCAAAGACCGCGGCCACCGTAGCGAGATCCGAGATAGACACCGAACCGTTCTGGTTCGCGTCACCGGGCAGAACAGCAAACCGATAAAGGAAGTCGCCCCCAGCCACACCGTTACCTGAATTGCCGATGGTAACCGTGTTCGACCACTCGCCATCGAGTGGACTACCAAGAGAATCTACAATGCCAGACGCCGTAATGGCCAGGTCGATGTACGAATTCGAGATTCTCCGATCAAGCTCCAGCGTGGCGATGAAGGATATCGAGTCGAAGGTAACGCTCACCACACTCGGCAATTGCACCGCTTGCCCCGAGAGGACTCCCGGAACACCAGAGATGGAGAAATCTCCGACGTCAACCGACGCACCGACATCTTCACTGAATTGCACAAGTATCCGATCGATGTTGCTCCACGGAAGTGCCTTCACCTGATCCTTGCCATCCGGAATCCGATAGCCCGTTGAGAAGCCGTCGTCGACAACGCCGTCAGCGGCATCCAGGAACTGTGGCGTCCAGGACGTTGACTTGACCCACACGGCCACGATCTGCGGCGCTGGATCCTCTTCGACATCGTTGACCGTGACTTGCAGCAGTTGCGTTGCGGAATCTTCGCCATCCGATACCTGCACCTCAACTTCATACACACTGTCAGTGTTGAAATCGCTGGGCAATTCGAAATTCGGTGCAACCAGGAACGTCAGTTCCCCCGTTACCGGGTCGATGTCAAACAGAGACGTATCGTCACCATTTACCCCGAGTGAGTAGGTGAGAGAAGTCCCGACATCGATATCACTGCCAACCACTTGGGCAACGGTGATCGTGTTCTCGTCAATGGAGAATGTATTCGGCGAGATGATCTGCGGCGGATCATTGCTGCCATTTACTTGAATCGTTAGCGCGGAGCCCAACAGGGCGATGCCGTCACTAATTTCGACAGTGAAGGCGTCACTACTGACGAAGCCTGTCCCGATCGTTTCGTCGGTGACCAAGTAGGTATAGTCACCGCTTATGTCGAGCACTAGCGTACCGAAGGTTCCCTGATACGTGCCAGGATTCGCGACAAAGGTCGACGGACCTCCGTTCGGATCCGTATCATTCGCGAGCACGTTGCCGCTCACCGCCACGCCATCGTCAGTCGCCACGTTGGTGTCGGGTACTGGCACAAAGGGCAACAGACTTAAGATGTTTACGGGATGATCTTCGACTTCCCCGTCGACAACAAAACCAAGCGGACTGGTCACGATCGTCGAACTAATTCGGAACCGCGCGAAGTGTAGACCGGCAACCGCAGTGACAGGCAC
>JAGQPK010000741.1 GCA_020426755.1 Planctomycetales bacterium | reverse complement strand
GCCAATGTCGCCGCCGAGCCCAAGCGACTTGAGAAATGCCTGAGCCATCAGCAGGTGGCCGTTTGGCCCAGGGTGCACTCCATCAAAACCAGCGACTGGATACTCTTCGCCCAACTTCGCCTTGGCTTCGACCATCGAGTTCATCATCGTGTGAAATACGTCGGCGTGCGGCAGTTTGCTCTCGGCAGCGAGTTTGCCAGCGATTTGACCGAGTTGCTCGAGATTTGCGTTGTACACCTGATCGAAATCGGCGTTGTTGCGGTTCCAAGTGAAGCTGTCCACGACTCCTGGAGAACCCACTACCACGGTGGCCCCGGCTGCTTTCAGTCGATCGATGATTCGTTTCATACCCTCGGCATAAGCTTGGCCGATTTGTTCATTGTAGGCGCGATACGAGCCGTCATTCATCCCATAGCACGTTGTGACAACGTCCGGCTTCCAAGGAATGAGGTCGTTCTCCATGCGATTGGCAAAGCCAGGGGCTCGTTCGCCACCCCAGCCGAACTGATACGCTTGAATCTGCAGTTCTGGGTAACAGGCCAACAAGTACGTTTCAATGTACTTGCTGTAGAGTTTCTGCTCGGTAATCGAATCGCCAATGATGGCCAGGCGATCGCCTTTTTCTAAGACCAGACCGTCTGCGAAGGCCGAAGACGTCGACAGCACACAGCAGGCGACGAACGCGAAGAAACGCCTCATGGTTTAAACACTTTCATTTGGAGGGAACGCGAGCGGGGCAAACGTGCCAAATACTTTACGCAGATTGCCGCGGAATGCAATGTCCGAGACACAATCGCAATTACCCGAGCGTCAGCACTCAGGCCCCGAATCGATTCCAGACTGGGGCGCGCCACCAAGAATCGCAACCGGGAGGACGCGGTGATAGTTCTGCTGGTCAGACCGGCAAAAAACTGCAGTTCTACGGGGATCTTTATCGGGCAATCACTAGGTCTTGACGCAAACCTCACATGTTTCGCCTACGTTTAATGTCAGGCATGATTTGCGAGGAGAAATATCATGGCTGCGACAAGCAGGCCGAGTAGCGACCCGCTGGGGCCTTCACAGCATTCGCGGCAGGTGGGACGGCCCATGTCGTCGTGGCGTCGGCATTGGTTAGCCTATGGAACCATGTGGCTCGCCATCGCGTCGCTGTTTACCGCAGCAATCGTCGTGCTCGGCGTTGTTTGGCTATTCCTGTCGTCGAAAGAACATTTCAAGCAAGCGGCGCAGGTCAGCAGTATTGCGCCGCCGCCAGTGCCGGTTCGGCAAATCAATAAGTCGGTGGGTGACCACGTCAAGTTGGTGCTAGATATGGCGACGCTTGAATTGGGAGACCGCTCAATTGTTGCCAGGGATCTGGCAGCAACGATTGAGAAGGGACTGACGCAACGGAACATCAGCATATCTTCTCAGGAGGACGCTCCCGCGCTGATTCTCAAATACTGGGAGCAAAAAGGCCCTCGAGTTGACATCTATCTGGCCGCCGTCGATTCACGCCCTCCGGAGCGGATTGACTCATTTGAATCAGTTCGTGTGCGCTTCAAACTGACACTTAGACGGGGCGCGGAAGAAATCGCATTGGGACAAGGACAGCGCACTTTCGGAACACCACAAGTGACGATCACCCCCTCCGAACGCTCGCAAGGACTTAACCGGGTTCGATACGCCAGCTACCAAACGACCTACAATCGCTTGTTGGAGGATCTGCGAGATATCGAGTTGCCCGTGCGCGAGTAGTCGAATGTTATACTTCCTCGCGCCGTTGTCGCGGTAAACTACTGACGTACCGTGGCCTGCACTGGTCCGATCTGAGTGTTACCAAAGCCAACGTTAGTCCTGCCAGTCAACTCGACCGTGTCGCCGTTGAGTTGCAACGTGTAGGTGATCTCGAAGGGCGTTTCGATCGCGCACGCCTTGACGACCAGCGTATCCGGACTTGGCCAGGCAAACGCTGACGCGGCCGGTTCACTTTGTGGCTGGGGACCGCGCCCCAGCGGCAGCAGGACCGTCCCAGTTTGCCACTCGCCGTTAGCGGCCACAAGCTTGGCGGTCTGCTCGCCGACCGTCAACGCGAGTGACATCTTGTTGTTGTCTTCAGCCTTCAGTTGTAGGCTGCGCAGTTGGAAGGGGTTGTCGCTGAACTGATACGTCTTGTCGATCTGTTGCGCGGATGTTGAAGTCGCTGCTCCGTCTGGGAAATCAATGGAGAGCTGTGCGAGCTTATTCTTGAGCGCGTCGTGCGCGGCGGCATTCGGCATCAGCGGCTTGGCTTCGAACGCCGGTAGCAGGTGATGCCACAAGACATTGAGTACGGCCTGCATGTTACCGACACCACTGTTGATCGCGACAACGGCGTCTTGGTCGGGCAGCACGACACAGTATTGGCCGAACGCACCATCTCCGCGATACGCGTTGTGGCGGCAACGCCAAAACTGGAAGCCATAGCCCTGGTTCCAGTCGTTCGCTGGATCGCTGCCGTTCGAGACTTGCTTGGAAGTTGCCAATTGAACCCAATCGGCTGGAACCAATTGTTGTCCCTGCCAGTTGCCTTGTTGCAAATAGAGCTGGCCAAACTTAGCGATGTCCTCCGTACGCACTCGCAATCCATATCCGCCCAGCGAGATGCCTTGGAAATTTGTGTCCCAGACCGGGTGTTCGATTCCTAATGGTTCGAACAGTCGCGGTCTGAGGTAGTCGAGCACTGTTGCGCCGGTAACCTTTTGCACAATCGCCGACTGCATGAACGTCGCCGCCGTGTTGTACTTGAAGTGAGTGCCGGGGATGTGAGGAACGGGCTGAGCTAAGAACGTCTTTACTGAAACAAAATCCGCGGCGGCTGATGGCTCGTCCTGATGACCAGTCGACATGGTTAGCAGATCACGCACACGCATCTGCTTAAGATTATTGCTGACCTCGGCAGGTACGCTATCTGGGAAAATATCGATCACCCGGTCGTCAATCGACACCTTGCCTTCGCTCACCGCCAGACCGAGCGCCGTGGACGTGAAGCTCTTACTTAGTGAATAGAGCACATGGTTATATTCGGCCTTGTAGGGTGCCCACCAGCCCTCGGCGACAACATGCCCGTGGCGTACAATCATAACGCCGTGCATGCTTGGAAACTGTTCGTCCAGTGCGTTGATGACGTCGAGCAAGCGCTCGGACGACACTCCTTGTGCCTCCGGTGAACTGCGGGGCAGTGAAACTTCTACCGCGCTCAGCGTTGAGCTGAGTGACAGAATGGCTAGTATGGCAATCGCACTGAATCTCATTTCGGCCTCTTTCATGTTG
>JAGQPK010000740.1 GCA_020426755.1 Planctomycetales bacterium | reverse complement strand
GATCGAGCGGGTCATGAATGTCCAAGCAATCAAGCGAGCTAACTTTGACGAAGCGTTGGCAGCAGGCAAAGTCGTTTTGTGCCGCGACGAAATTGATCAGGCGTTCATTGCAGCACTCGAACAACAAGCGTTCCCCGGTCCGCGCGATCTAAAGGTCATCTACACGCCGCTGCACGGCGTGGGCGCATCGGCCGTGCTGCCGGCGCTCAAGTCGGACGGCTTCGAGCAAGTCGAAGTCTATGGTCCCCATGCCGAACCGAACGGCGACTTCCCGAACGTCCCACAACACGTGTCGAATCCCGAGAACACTGCCGTGTTT
The DNA here is from genome assembly GCA_020426755.1 of Planctomycetales bacterium. GTDB lineage: Bacteria > Planctomycetota > Planctomycetia > Pirellulales > Pirellulaceae > JAGQPK01. Next base: position 2,975 of record JAGQPK010000740.1, on the reverse strand, counting down.
GACGCGATCATCGACTACGCCAAGACGTGTGGCGCCGAGTTAATCCTGGCCTCCGACCCCGACTGTGATCGGTTGGGAGTCGCAGCTCCGGTCACGAAGGACACGACCAAAGAATGGCGAACCTTCAGTGGTAATCAAATCGGCGTGCTGCTGGCGGACTATTTGCTGGAACAACGTAAAGCGAAAGGCACCTTATCGCCCGAGCACTATGTCGTGAAGACGCTGGTCACCACCGACATGATTCGTCGCATCGCCGACTCCTATGGCGTGCGAACGTGCGGCGACTTGCAGGTGGGATTCAAGTGGATTGCCGGCGTGATGGACGAACAAGGTCCAGATAAGTTCGTCTTCGGCACAGAAGAGTCACACGGTTATCTCGTCGGCCAGTACGCCCGCGACAAGGATGGCGCCGTTGCTTCGATGTTGATGGCTGAACTCGCCGCACTCTGCAAGTCGCGTGGTCAATCGCTGCACGAAAAGCTCGAATCGTTGTTCTGGCAACACGGCTATCACGCCGAACGTTTGATCACGCAGACAATGCCGGGTTCGGAGGGCATGGCGCGAATGCAATCGCTGATGGAACAATTCCGCACGTCGCCGCCCAAATCGCTCGGTGGCATCGCGGTCAAGGGACTCCGCGACTACAAGAACCTGCAATGGATACCGATGGGTGGCGCCGCCGAACCGCTAGATGGCCCCAAGGGTGATTTGGTCATCTTTGATCTCGTCGAGCCAGGCAACTATGTTGCCGCGCGACCGTCAGGCACCGAGCCCAAGGTGAAATTCTATATGTTCACCTACATCGCGCCTGAACAGCTCGCGAATCTCGATGCGGCCAAAGCCGAAATGAACGATCGGCTCAATCAATTTCAGGCCGACCTAGAAGCCTTCGCCGGACTGTAAGGCTTCCGCAAGTTCACCTAGATTTTGGAGTGCGATCGCGCAGCTATCGCTTTGCGTTTGAGCTCGGCGCGTCGAAACAGCGAGAATCTGGCCGCCCGACGGTAACGAGCGTGCGTCCTTCGTGTACTTCGTGATTACTTCTTGGTGAAAACAGTTTTCGAGGTATGAACCGTCTCACTGCTCAGCGATCTTAAAACGCAAGTCGGCTAACGTACCTGCCCTTTTGCGCGCAGTTCCTGCAGTACCGCTTGCATCTGCTCGACGCGCTGAGGTTCGTCCGCGAACCTGTTATCGTGCTGTGAAGGGTCAACTGCCAAGTTGTAGAGCTCACCGGGCTGATCATGCTGCTGGTAGCCATTCGCTGTATCGAACCATTGCGGCACTTGCGAAATCGCACCGGTCGGCGCGTCAATCAGCACCCATTCGGCTTGACGCAATGCATAAACCTTCGGGTTGGTGTTGTGGACCAGCGTTGTGCGCTGACCTGTGCCAGTTCCTAACCAGAGCGGCAGCTGGTCGTAGCTATCTTCGGCGGTGCCCGGCTCGAGCGGTCGATTGAGAAGCGCCGCCAGCGTCGCAAAGATATCAATCTGGCTGAGCAACGCGTCGCTCACGCGACCTGCTTCGAAGTGCTGGGGCCAGCGAATCAAAAACGGTACGCGGTGGCCTCCCTCCCAGATGTCACGTTTCAAGCCGCGCAAGTGTCCCATGCTGCGATGCTCGTATTTGCGCACCCGTTCGTAAGCATAACGTTCGGGTCCGTTATCCGCCGTGAAGATGACAAGCGTGTTCTCGCTGAATCCGCCTTCATCTAGCGCTCGCAAAACTCGCCCCACGGTATCGTCGGTCTGCACCACGTAGTCGCCATAGCCGTTGGCTTGCGAGCGGCCGGTGAATTCGGGCGTCGGCACGATCGGAGCGTGAGGGCTTGTGAATGGAAAGTACAAAAAGAAGGGCTGATCTGCCTTCTGTTCACCGATCCACTCGACTGCTCGTGCCGTGAGTTTTGGCATGACGTCCCAGAAGTCCCAATTCTCGACAGCCGGCCCCGGTCGCGCTTCCCAGCTTCCCTCCGCCGTCTTCGCCGTAATATCAAGCGACACGCGAGGGATCTGCAACACACGATTGTTTTCGAACCACGTGTAGGGTGGGAAGTTTGGCACGTCGTCGCCAAAGTAGTAGTCGAAGCCATGATCGAGCGGTCCGCCACCCAGCGGTCGTTCCCAGTCAAATGCTTCCGGCGGATAAGCGCGACCATCGGCCAACGTGCGCTGGGCATCGGGACGCTTAATCGCATCCCAATCCCATCCCAAATGCCACTTGCCGATGCACGCCGTCTGATATTCGGCCCCCTTGAACAATTCAGCGAGCGTCAGCCGTTCCTCGTCCATCACCGGCTGATCGAAAGAGTTCACGATGCCGTGAAACTTGCGCCAATGGTAGCGCCCATTGAGTAACGCATAACGACTGGGCGTGCAGATGCCGGATGAACTGTGCGCATCGGTGAATCGAGTGCCGGCTCGCGCAAGCTGATCCAAGTTTGGCGTCGGAACTTTTGACTCTGGATTCTGAATCCCGAGGTCGCCCCAACCCATATCGTCCGCGTACAGGATCACGACATTCGGCCGTTGCCCCGTAACCTGTTGGGCCCGCACGCCAACGACAAGCGACGTCCACATCGCGACAAACAACACACTGTGCCAACATAACGTCAGTACATTGCGTCCGCTGGAGTGACCAGAGTAGGCGAATCTCGATAATGCCAACATGACGCGTTTCTCCTTGCGTATCGCGAACACGTAATTTCAAGCGTCTTTGTAGCGTGTCAGAGCTTGGTTTTGAAGCCACTACCAGTTCGCCGAAAGGCATCAGCCGCGATTTTTCTAGTTAGCCGATAGGCGCCAGCCGTGATTCTCACAGCAGTTGAAAAATCCGCGCCGGCACAGAACCGACGCTAGCGAGTTGCGGCGAACTACGACCAACCAGTTCGCCGAAATAACGTTAGCCGCGTTTAACAAAGCCCTACGTCGCCAGGAGATGCTTGAGATAATCGCGCAGGTGCCGCGCCGTGA
>JAGQPK010000073.1 GCA_020426755.1 Planctomycetales bacterium | reverse complement strand
CATAGTACCGGTGTAGATCGGGCAAGAACTTGTGCACCGTGGAAATCAGCTTGTCGTAAACGCTGTTCGGCAAGTTGTCGCCGTAGAGTGCCGACTGCAAGGCGCTGTCGTAGCCGCGTGCGCGAGCGTAATAGATGTCCTTGTGAATGGAACCCGACAACGTCGCCGCCAGCGTATTCTGATGCGACTGGAATTGTGCGTAGTACTGCTCGAATGCCGCCTTGCGAACCTTGCGTTGCGGCGATACCAACAGGCTAGAAAATGTGGCGTTGGACAGTTCGACCTGCTCGCCCTTTTCGTTTTCCACATTGCCGAACTTCATGTCGGCATCCAGAAGTTGCCGGAAGGCGTGATTGGCCGCCTGCGACATCTCGGCTTGCATCGCCAACAGCTGCTCTTCGCGCTGGCTCAACGTGTACTTTTGATACCGCATGACCCGTTCCAGCACCAACCGATAATCGGCGAGTGCGGCGTCATGCAGGTACTCTTGTATCCGCTCCGGTGCAATCGCCATGATCTCGGGACGAATGAAGCTGGCCGCCTCGGCCGCGCGGGCCGCAACGCTTTGGAATTGAGCCAACATCGACTGGTAAGTTGGATTGGCTTGGTCCTCGGTCGTCTTTAAGAACGCATAAATGCTCAACCGCTCGCCTAAACGATCGAAGGCGCTGTCGAACTTAAGGCACTCTGCCAAAGTCTCCGCACTCTCTGCCAAGCGGCCGGCATAGGTGCCAAAGGTCTTGATTTGCCGCTGCAGCTTCTTCAGATCCTTTTGCCAGGCCTCATCGTTGGGATAAAGTTCCGTGAGGTCCCAGGTGTCGTTGAGTTTTACCTGCGCGCGGGACGGTAGTCGTTTGACTTTGGCCATGTACGTACGTCATCCTTTCCCTGTTATTTCGAACACAAGTGCGTACTTATGAACGCTCTCGTGCGTTGTGACAACACATTTCGGGGTTCGCCGAAGGGCGATCGCTGCATTCAGCGCCGCAGAAACCGGCGCCTAAACATTACGGCGAACTACATGCGACAACTTACCTTCGCCGTTAGTATTGAAGAACGGCGCATCCCCAGGCAAGCCCAGCACCGAAGCCGCACAAGAGGACTCGGTCGCCGCGACGGACGCGCCCCGCACGTACCGCCTCGTCCAGACCTAACGGAACGCTACCGGCAGACGTATTGCCATACCGATCCAGGTTGACGAAGAGCCGCTCCCGCTCGATTCCCAAGTCAGCAGCGGCCGCTTCGATGATACGAACATTTGCCTGATGCAGAATGACCAGGTGAATGTCGTCTAAGGTCAATCCCGAGTGTGACAGCGTATCGCGAATCGTGTCGGCCAATAGGCGCACCGCCCATTTGAAGACACTCCGCCCATCCATCATCATGTAATTGCGACCTTCGGCCAGGTCGTCTGCCGAAACCGGACACCGGGAGCCGCCCGCAGGAATCCGCAACAACTCGGCGCCCTCACCCTCAGCGCCCAAAGTGAGTGCCAAGAATCCCTGCTCCTTGCTGCCTCGTCCCAAGAGGACAGCACCCGCCGCGTCACCGAATAACGGGTAGGTTTTCGGGTCACTCGGATTGATGATTCGTGTATTCGTGTCGGCACCAACCACCAATGCCGTGCGCGCACAGCCCGTCTTCACGAACTGAGCAGCCGTGATAAGTGCGTACATGAAACCGGCGCAAGCGGCATTCAAATCCATCGCGGCAGCACGAACGCCCAACCGCTCTTGTAGTAGACACGCGGTGGAAGGCGTCGGATAGTCGGGCGTCATCGTAGCGACAACGACCAGTTCGACTTCTTCCGGTCCCACGTCGGCCGCCGCCAGACAGTTTTCCGCAGCGAAGTAGGCCATGTCGCTGGTCGCCAACGCCCCATCGAGACGGCGTCGCGCTTGGATACCCGTGCGCTGCACAATCCACTCTGGATCGTAACCTTGAGCGGCTAAATCGGCATTCGTCACCTCATCCGGCGGCACATAGCTGCCTGTCGCCAAGATCTGCAGCCCCATCAAGGTGCTGAGATGGCTGCGATACCCCTCCGCACGACGCGACTCGCTGTCGCAGGTCTCCAGAGGCGAGGTCGTTGATTCACTTCTCATCAATTCTGACTTTGCGCCCACGTGGCCAGTGAGATTGCCTGCAGCCTTTTATAGCAAATGCCGCCCGTTGCATCATAGCCAGTGGCATAGTCCGTCGTAAAGCTTTCGCGCCGCACGGCATTCCAGACAGGAAACAACGGAATGTCGGCCTACCCCGAACAATTTATCTAGTCCCTGCGTCTTGCAGATTGTCGCCGTGATTTGCCGCGCACGGAATCTCGAATGATCGCAGCTTGGCCAGCTTGCAAAACTACCCAAGAATCCCAGCTTGCAGGCTTTTGCGAGAAGTCGTAGCCGCCAAAGGCTTCCAAGAGTTTTTCGAAATCCGCTGCGGGACCCCCGCCAAGGGGTGTCCGACGGTGAGCGAGATCGGTAAATTCATGGAGTGCGATGTAACAGCGAATTGGATGTAGCTAGCAACGCAAATCACGAACTCTGCAGGAACGCAGGCCCGCCTGGTTTCGTTGTAGTCGCGAATGTTTTCGATCTTTTGCTTGGTTCACGCCGGTCTCGTTGTCCGGTCCACCCAAGTTTTTATTCCGCTAGATCAATCGGTCTTAACCCAATGTGTCTACTGGCAATTCAGTATAAACTGGTGGCGGAAGCCCCCATCCTCGTGGCAGCAAACCGCGAGGAATTCTACGAACGGCCTACACAAGGTCCGGCGATCCAGTCCGGCAAACCGCGCGTGCTTTGCGGCTCCGATTTGCAGGCTGGTGGCACCTGGTTGGGAGTCAACCAGCAAGGCCTGGTCATTGCCGTTTCGAACCGCCGCCGCAACTCGGCGACGTTCCCGTCCCGCTCACGCGGAGTGCTGTGTCGCGAACTGCTCAAGGCGGATTCGGCAGTGCAAGCACGTGACATGGCGATGGAAGAGCTTTCGTCGGGCAAGTACGACGGTGCCAACTTCATTTGTGTGGATCCCAAGAGTGGTTGGGTCGTGCACAGTGGAGATGAAATCGACGCGGTCGAGATGCACGAAGGGCTCAACATCATCGCCAACGGTGACCTGAATGACCAGCGTGACGAACGCGTGGAGATGGCCCGCCGGCTACTGACGCTCCACACGCTCGATTCGCCGGTCAAGTTTTTGGCAGTCGCCAGCAAGGTTTTCGCTCGCGCTCCATCGCCTCCGGGTCGTCCGAGCATCGTGATTCGTGGCAACGACCGCGGCACGGTCAGCTCGACATTGATCTCACTTGGCAAGAAACCACGCGACGCAATTTATCAGTACTCGGCCGGTCCTCCCGACCGCTCGCGTTACGAAGATTTCTCGCCCATGCTCCGTGACATTTTGAGTCGCGGGTTGCGGGAATCGAAGACCAAGGCAAAGACCTAGTCGCCGCAAACGTAAACTAGCCGGCTCGTCGCGACGCCCGGCTTGTTTTTGTCGTCTTTTCGCGGGAATGTGAACATCGGTAGATGAGTGCATTCCCGCGTTTTCGTATCTGCGTGACGGCTCCCGTTTCGCGGAGACAATAGGCGACTTGGCGGGCGAAGTGGGCACTAATCGAACAGTGAGCAGCCAGTTCCGCCGTACCAAATTCTGCCGGCAACGGCTGCGGCAGCAAATCTAGCAAGTCCTCGGCTTCGCGTAATTCGTGGACGTCGCCGACGGACGTCAACTTCTGGTCCTCGACTTGGAAATCGTTGGATCGATGACGACGACGGCGGCCATGGCCTGGATATCGCCACTCTTCCATTTCCACGAGTGGCACTTCGAGCGTGAGGTTGGGATGCGGGAACACTCGGCAGAAATACACAAGCTCGCTAAATAGATCCAGCACCGTGCATCGCTTGGGACTGAGCCGCCGATCGACGATCTTCTTCCCCTTGCCCGCTCGCTTAATCAGCAGTTTCCGAGCCACGATCGGTTTGACCACTCGCACGCGAGCATCAGGTAAAAGTGCTGAGATCTTGCTGCGAATCGCGGCCAACGAGCCGTGCTGAATCTCAATCAGCTCGCCGTCACGTACGGCGTCAATCCGATATCGCCCCATCCTGACTTCGGTATCCGTGACATCGGCTGCGTAGATTGATTTGAGCTGACGATGTAGCGACGTCTCCATTGCAGCGGGCTCCCACCTGAACGGACTCGACGGACCGAGCGGCGGGGCGCTGGTCGACTAGGGGAGAAACTGATAGCCTATCCACCTGTTTAAAGCAAGATAAATCCGCGCCCGCAGGGAGCAATCGATGGCTTATGACCGTGTCGCTCTGATGGACTTGATCCGCGCCAAAGCTCTGGAGTTTGGCGACTTCACACTGGCGTCTGGCAAGAAAGCCAGTTTCTACTTGGATTGCCGCAAGGTGACGCTGGATCCGAGCGGTGCCAATCTGATCGGTCAGGGCATGTTGGAGTTGATGGCAGACAACTACCCAGACGCGGTGGGCGGCATGGCCATTGGGGCCGATCCGATCACCGGCGCCATCGTTACGCTCTCCGGTCAGAGCGACCGCCCCTTGCGCGGATTTATCGTTCGCAAGGAGGCCAAGCAGCACGGCAAGGGTCAGGCGGTCGAAGGCCCGGTCTCAGCCGGTGACCGCGTTGTGATCGTCGAAGACGTGGTGACGACGGGTGGCAGTGCGCTGTTGGCCATCGATCAAGCCGTCGCCGCCGGCCTGCAAGTGATCGGCGCCCTCACCATCATCGATCGACAAGCGGGAGGCGCCGAGGCCTTCGCAGCCAAGGGCGTGCCACTTAAGTCGCTCTTCACCATCGCAGAGTTCGGACTGTGAAATCAAATCGAGTAGCTAGCGACTAGTGGCTAGTCACTAGCTACTAGCAACTAGTCCAGCCCGGCGGCGAGTCCTGGTATGCGCGGATCGTGTACACCGAGGAACCGGCCATCCGCCGTCCGCGCTACGACTTGCGTGATCCCAGCCGCTTGAATGACCTGCAGTTCGTGCCCCATTTCGCGGAGTCGCTGCTGTACCGAGTCAGCCAACGCTTGCTCGACGTATAGCCGATCAGGTCGCCATTGATGATGCCAACGCGGTTGTGCCAGGCACTGCTCCAGCGGTAGCTCAAGGTCAATGAAACGGATGATCGCGAGTACCACCTGAGTGATAATCTTGGGTCCGCCGGCAGCACCCAGCGCCATGACTGGCTGGCCATCGCGAAGAACTAACGTGGGGCTCATGCTGGATAGCGGTCGTTTGCCGGGAGCGATCTCGTTATGTCGGCTGCCAACCAAACCGAAAGCGTTCGGCATGCCGGGCTGCGCGCTGAAATCGTCCATTTCGTTGTTCAGCACGAGTCCCGTGCCGGGCACGATCACCTTCGAACCAAACGAGGTGTTGACGGTGGTGGTAATTGCGACCCACCAACCTTGCTCGTCAACGGCAGCGATGTGTGTCGTGTGCTTCTTGAAATGTCGCGTGTCCCATTCCGGCGGCCAACCGTGATCGTCGACGACGGTCACTTGATCGAGTCGAATCCGCCGTGCCAACTGTTTGGCATAATCGTTGTCGACGAGCCCACGCGGGACCGGCACGAAGTCGCTGTCACCTAGCCAATAGGCGCGGTCGGCAAACGCCAACTTCATCGCTTCGGCGACGACATGAATCAGCAATGCGGGATCGCGTTGCTGCAGTTCCTTCAAGTCGAACGCCTTGAGTATATTCAAGATCTGCCCAACGTGTACGCCTCCGGAGCTGGGCGGGGGAAAGCCAACGATCGTGTGTCCGCGATAGGTAGTGACCAGCGGCTCACGTTCGAGCGCCACATAGTTTGCTAGATCGATTTCGGTAATCAAGCCGCCGTTCGCAGCCATCCAAGCAGCAATCTGCTTTCCAATAGCTCCTCGGTATAGCGCCGCACTGCCCTGCTCCGCCAACTGCCGATAGGTGTGCGCAAGATCTGCTTGTACAAGACGATCACCTTCGACTAGCGGCATGCCGTTCGCCTTAAGCAACACGGCAGCAGTGGCGGGAAAGCGAGCGATCTCGTCACGATGCTCGCGAATGTTTCTGGCCGTGACGCGATCAATCGGAAAGCCGACGTCAGCGAGCTGCGCTGCCTCATCAAGCGTGCGCGACAACGGCTTGCGACCGCATTTCCTCGCTGCCAGCTCATACGCAGCGATCGCGCCAGGAACAGCGACAGCCAACGGTCCCGTTTGACTCAATTCCGCCACAGCCTTGCCGTCGCGCAGATACATGTCCGCCGTAGCCGCCCCCGGCGCCATCTCGCGGCCATCAATCGCAATCGTCTCGCCTTCCGGACTGCGAATCAGAATAAAGCAACCGCCGCCTAGCCCCGAGTTATGTCCGTCAACAACGCCCAATGTCACCGCCGTAGCAATCGCCGCATCAACCGCATTGCCACCGTCGCGCAATGCCTTGAGTCCGGCTTGAGTCGCCAACGGATGAACGCTCGCAATCGCGCCGCGACGGCCCTGAGCGGAAAAGCTCCGCGGTTCTTCGGCGCGTAACGAGGTCAACGCAATACAGACCCATAGGACGCAGACGAACACAACCCGTCGTAGTGGCATCGCACAATCAGCTGGCAATGCCAACTCGTCAATACCGACAGTTTTAATAGCTGAACGGCACAGTGAATCAAAAGTTCGACCGACGCAAAAGAACTTAAGTCGCATGACGTAACCCAACTGTCGCGAAATTCGATAAACAACCAGGCTATTGTACGTGAACCACGTTCTGTTCGCCCTGGGTTTCCGCGATAAACTTAACGCCAAGATGCGCTGCGGCCGGGAGCCGAGGAGTTAAATAGAGACGAGTACTCAATGGGATCGTCGAACTACGGAGGAGTACATTGCGACTCAGCGCCCTAACGTCTCAGCGCCAATCATATCGCGATGCCGCTAAGAAGCGACGAGTTGAATTGGAGACGCGTACGGCTTGTGTGCCAGGCGGTGCCGCCGGACCGTACATCGCGTCCCTGCGTCCTGGCGTCTCTTCAATTGATGACGTCAGCAATGCTTCATTCAGCGAAGAGATGCTTCGAATTGCTGGTTGCAGCCGCGGCTTCGCCCAGGAATTCCTGAGCAAAGATACCATCGACCAACGAGGCACTCAGCCATTGGTTTGAAGTGGACCGCCACAACACGTCGTCGTCGCCATCAGCATCAACGTCGCGAACCGCAACGGCCGATGGATTCACGGCAGCGGTTGCGCCTACGGGAATGTTAGTGAAGTGGTCGCCGTCGCTGCGTGCCAACCACCAACGTGTGCCGACCTGGCCCAACAGATCATCATCCCCGTCGCCATCGACGTCGCCGGTGAGGATGGCATTCCAGTTGACAAGTGGCCCCCATGCGCCCCAACTTTCGTTCTGGAAGGCGCCGTTCAGCGAATGAGCAATCCACCAACGGCCGTTGGGGATCTGGCCTAGAATGTCCGCACTCCCGTCGCCATCAAAATCGCTCACGCGCAGGTATCGCCAGTTCACCGCAGTCGACCAGGCGCCCCAACGTTGTGAATTAAATTCGGTTCCCGTCGATTCTCCTACCCACCATTCGCCCAGAGAGTTCCTTCCGGCGATGTCAGCCCGGCCGTCGCCGCTAAAATCGGCGACAAAGACTTCGGTCCATTCCGGAGTGCGTGGCCACGTCAACCAACGTTCATTGGTGAAACGGCTGCCGTCCGAGATGCCAACCCACCACTGGCCACTGGCCGTGCGCCCTACTAGATCAACGAGAAAATCGCCATTGACGTCTGCAGTCTGCACATCCTGCCAACCGGCCGCCAGATTCCAGCGGCCCCAGAACTCGGTCACGAACTGGCCGTTGTTTGTGTATCCAACCCACCATTCGCCCTGACCATTCTGCCCCACGACATCGAGAATACCATCTCCGTCGACGTCGCCGACTTGCACATTGATCCACGTCACATTCGGTGACCACGCACCCCACAGTTCCGTGATCCAGGTTTCATTGTCGTCGTAGCGAGTGACAAACCATTGTCCGCTATCGCTGCGGGCCACTGACATCGGCGCAACATTGGTTCCGTCGAGGCGGCCTGGTCCATTGTCCTCATCAACAATCGTGCCGTCGCCTTGGTTATCACCGGGTAGCGCATTGACCGGGTTCGTGAGGTCGACGAAGAATGTCTCGTCCGCTTCGACAACACGATCACCCTTGATGCGTACACTCACCGTCTGCAACATCTGACCGGGCTCGAAGTACAACGTCCCCGAGACCTTGGCGAAGTCGTTGGTCGCAGTACCAGCCGAAGTCGCGAAATCTACGCTTACCGGCAACACCGTACCTTGGACGAGTTGTACGGAGAACAATGCCGTAGTAAATCCGCTGTTCCCTTCTGAGATGATCACGTCATCAATCAAGATCAGCGTGTCGTCGTTTAAGATGTTTCCTTCTGCCGTATTACGATCGAGCAAGGCGTTGACAGGATTCTGCAGATTCAAGACAACCGTCTCATCACCTTCGATCTCGGTGTCTGCCAGCACCGTGACATTGATAACGTGTTCCGTTTCACCAGGTGCAAATGTCACCGTGCCGCTGGCCGCAACGAAGTCGCTGGAACTTGTCGCTGAACCAGACTGAGTGAAGTAGTTGACCGTAACGGTGGCCGGATTGGGCGAGGAAAGATTGATCGGGAAACTGAGCACACTGTTCACATCGTCCTGTTCAATGACCAGCGTATCGCCAATCAGAATGAACGTATCGTCGTTCAAGATCGTTGCTTCGGCAGATGCAAAATCAAGCGTCGCATTAGTCGGACTTGCCAGTTCGACCGTGAATGTCTCGGCAGCCTCCGATTGCACGTCGCCCGTCACGAGCATCTGAATCGTCTGGCTGGTCTCTCCCGGCGCGAAGCTTAGCGAACCCGCGACATCCAGGTAGTCAACTCCTGACGTCGCAGTCCCTGCACTCGAACTGTAGGGGATGACGACCGTGACACCACTGACACCGGACAACGACACGGTGAAGGTTGCCACCGTAAAGCCCGAATTGCCTTCTTCGACGCTGATGTCGCCGATCGAGGCAGCAACAAGCGGATCGTCGTTGATAATCATGCCTGTCGCCTGACTATCTACCAACGTGGCATTGGTCGGGTTGCTAAGATCCAGGAAGAAGGTTTCATTCAACTCCGGCAACGTGTCGCCGAAGATCGGTACTTGAATCGTCTTCACAGTTTCACCGGCGGCATAATTCAGCGTACCACCGGTCAACACATAGTCATCGCCTTCCGTCGCGGAATCCTGTGTGGTCCGGTAATCGACGGTGATGGCGTTTGAACTGGCGGTAGAGAGCGTGACCACAAAGTCCGCAAACGCGAAGCCACTGTCTGACTCGGAAACGAGAACGTCAGCGACGGAGATATCGACATCAACGTCGTCGTTCAAAATCGTAGCGACTGCCAAATTGTCGGCGATGGTCGCATTGACCGCGCCGCTAAGCTGCAACGCGAACGTTTCGTCACTTTCGGCGATCGCGTCACCGGAAACCGTGATCGCCAAGTTCTTGCTCGTCTCACCTGGCAGGAAAGTGACGGTGCCATTAAACGAGATGTAGTCGCTGCCCGCCGTCGCGCTAACATCCGTCGTCGTGACATCGACAGTGACAGTATTCGCACTGGATTCTGATAGCGTGAGCGTGAAGACGGCATCAACCGTCGTGCCCGTCGTACCTTCCGTCACACTCACATCACCAACGTCGATCGAGGGAATGACGGGCACCACGGTCATGGCCGTGCCCAAGTTGAGTCGTCCGCCAGTGGCAACTTTTCCGGACAGCGATGGCACGATGTCCACCGATTCCAAGATCTGATTGATGACCTGCGTGTTACTCCAAGCCGGATGCATCTCACGGACCAACGAGATGGCACCGGCCACGTGCGGCGTCGCCATCGACGTGCCACTAAACGAGGAGTAGGTGTTGCCGGGCGTCGTGCTGAGAATGCTGACACCGGGCGCGGCCAAGTCAACGGTCGTCGCACCGAAGTTTGAGAAGCTTGCGAGCTGATCGTTTCGATCGGTTGCGGCAACCGAAATCACGTTGGGCAAGTCGTAATTCGCAGGGTAGCTGGGAACCGCATCGTTGTCAGCGGCATCGTTGCCGGCCGCCGCAACGAAGATGTGATTCGCGGCCGAAGCATTGGAGATGGCGTTGTATAGCGAGCTGCTGAAGCCGCCACCGCCCCAACTGTTATTTGAAACCTGGGCGCCCATCGCAACTGCATAGTTCAGCGCCCGAATCGCGTCGCTCGTGAAACCACTGCCAGCCGCGTCCAAGAACTTCAACGCCATCAGCTTGACGTTCCAGTTAACGCCCGCGACGCCAATGCCATTGTTGGCCACCGCACCGATCGTTCCGGCGACGTGCGTGCCGTGATCGTTGTCGTCCATCGGATCGCCGTCTTCGTTGACGAAGTCATATCCGTGAATGTCGTCGATGAAACCGTTCAGATCGTCGTCAATGCCATTGCCGGGGATCTCAGCTTGGTTGACACAGATGTTATCAACCAGATCGGGATGGTTGTAGTCGATGCCGGAATCGATCACAGCAACGATCGTCTCACCCGTCCCGGTAGAGACTTCCCAAGCTTCCGGCGCATCGATATCAGCATCAGCCGTACCGCCCAGCTGCCCCGTGTTGTGCAGGCCCCACGTTGTGCTGAACGACGGATCGGTGGGAGTTAGGTCAAGATGAACGGAGTAGTCGGGCTCCGCCATGCGAATCAACGGGTTGTTCCGCAACGCCGTAATTGCCTGACCAACACTTGCGCCTTGGTGCAAATCCATCAGAAACAGATTCGGCACGATCGGCAACGACTCGAATTGCGATGAGGCCACGCCTACATACTGCGCCTTGGCGGCCGGCGACACAAACTCGACGATGACCCGATCGGTTGCGTACGAATTCACGTCGACTGACAGACCGTTGCCAGCCAACATGGCCCTTTGTTCGAGCGACTCAACCTGAGCAAGAAAACCAGAAAACCTGTTTCGACGGAAACGACGCGACGAATTGCGACTCATTTGAAATTGACTCCATGGACCGTAAGTCTTTAGTACGAGTCCCACGGCAAGTCAAAAGTCGTTCACCTATCTTAGGTTGCGAGAAATTACCACTGGCGTTTCAGCGTGTCTTTTAGGTCGCCTTGGTGGTAATATTGCCGAGCAGCGTAGTTATAAGTCGACAGCCTGCGGCCAAGGCAAGGTGCATTTATTCGCCATCGTGCCGAGTGGCAACGGGCGCGATGTGACACCGACCCCATCGAGTGCAATCGCGCAGCGACCGATTTTTGAGCGCGCTGGTAACGTTCGGAACAAGCGAAATGTAGCCGCTGGACGACGAAGCACGTGGCCACCGTCAGAGTCCACTACGCGTTGTTAGTCGCGCGTCCCACGTTCCTACGGCGCGACAGTCGCAGTGACGGACTCTTCTCCACACGGTTTCACCCGTAATGATGCGGACTCTCATCCATCCTGGCTCATACCGCGTAGGTCACGAAAGCGATAGCCGACACCGCGTACGGTTTCAATCAGATCCGCCGCCGCGCCAAGCTTCTTTCGCAAGGATCGAATGTGGACATCGATCGTGCGTTCCAGGACGATGGTTTCATCGCCCATCGCCGAATCGATCAAGTCCGCGCGGCGATAGGCGCGTCCAGGCTGACGCATCATCGAGTCGAGCAATGAGAACTCTGTCGGCGTCAGGTCGAGCACTTCGTCGTTGAGCGTTGCACGGTGGCGCACACGGTCGAGTGTTAAGCCAAAATGGCTCGTCACATCGGTCGCCAGATTACTGACCTCGCGACGTCGCAACAGGGTGCGCACCCGCTCCTGCAGAACCTTCACGCTGAACGGCTTCGTCACGTAGTCATCCGCGTTGACGGCAAAACCAACGATCTGATCGGCCTCCTCGGCCTTGGCGGTCAGCATGAGCACCAGCACTTCGCGAGTACGCGGATCAGCTCGCAGGCGGCGGCAGACCTCAATGCCATCGAGCGACGGCAACATCAGGTCGAGAATAACCAAGTCCGGCGGATCGCTGAGTGCAGCATTCAGCCCGGACAAGCCGTCAGTCGTCGTGCGCACACGATAGCCCGCTCGAACCAAATTGTATTCCACGACCTCCAAGATGGCCGCATCGTCCTCAACGATAAGTATCCGTTGTCCAGCCATGCTGATTGAGATTGCGGCCCTCTGGGGCACTTGAATGATTGCTTGCCTACTTGGTTCGGTCCACTAGCGAGCGATGGCGGATATCGTCACCCTTGACCATGTAGACGACTTCTTCGCTCACATTGGTAGCCTGATCGGCGATCCGTTCGAGCGAGCGCACTACGAGCAACTGTCCGAGCGCTCCGGCGATGTCTTTCGCGCCTTCCAA
>JAGQPK010000739.1 GCA_020426755.1 Planctomycetales bacterium | reverse complement strand
GTTGAGCAAGATGTCGAACCGTGCAGCGATCGATATCACGGTATCAATATCAAGTTGACGAAATGCGGTGGATTGACGCCTGCTCGCCGTATGATCGAACAGGCCCGCCAATTGGGCTTGAAGGTGATGGTCGGCTGCATGACGGAATCCACCGTCGGCATTTCCGCAATCGCTCAGTTGCTGCCGTTGCTCGACTACGTTGATATGGATGGTGCCGCGCTACTGGGCCGAGACATTGCCAGTGGCGTTCGCGTCATCAACGGGATCTGTCACTTTGCTGAAGAGAATGGTACCGGTGCCAAACTGTTACCCGATGCGGATCAATTAGTTCCTGCCACCGATCGTCCCTCGATCTGACCTGTCCTGAATTAGCGTGCGGTGGTCTCCGTGAGACACTGCTCACGCCTCGAAACTAGAAGAAAGTTGTCGCAATGCAACGACGATGCAACGTGCGCCCAACCTTTTGCACTTGGTTCGTTGACTATCGCAGTGCCGTGTTGGCACTGTTAATGGTTGCGTTTTTTACCCGCACTTTGGCAGCACAGGATGAATTGGCTAAACGGTTGCAGCCCATCATGTCCGGCTACTCGGGACAAGTTGCGGTAGCGATCGAACACTTATCACGTCCAGAGTCGTTCTACTATCAAGCCGATCAGGCGATGCCGACGGCCAGCTTGATCAAGTTTCCGATCATGATCGAAGCGTATCGTCAGGCGGCTGCCGGTCAGCTTGACTTGCAGAAGATGGTGACGCTTAGCGACGACGACAAGGTTCCTGGCTCAGGAATCCTTACCACTCATTTCTCTGCCGGTGCGGCCTTCCAACTGAGAGATGCCATCCGATTGATGATCGCCTACTCGGACAATACGGCAACGAACTTGGTGATCGACCAAATCGGCCTTCCAGCGACGACGGCGTGCATGGAAAATCTGAGCTGCCCCAACACGCAGCTGCATTCGAAAGTGTTTCGACGCGATACCTCGATTGCCGTCGAGAGAAGTCGTCAGTTCGGACTCGGCAGTACGACTGCGCGTGAAATGGTTTCGTTGTTTCGTCGGCTGGCGGAAGGCAAACTGGCAGACCAAACAGTGACTGACGAGATGTTGTCTCACCTGTACGCGTGTGACGATCGCAGCAAGATTGGTCGCGGTCTGCCGGTAGGTACGAAATTCGCGCACAAGACAGGTTCCGTGGCAAAGAGCCGTTGCGATGCAGGGCTGATCGATTCGCCGACGGGTAAGATCATCATTTGCGTTTTGACCAATGAGAACTCGGACGAAAGCTGGACCGACGAGAATGCCGCTCATAAACTTTGTGGCGACATCGGGCGCGTCGCGTTCGAGTTCTTCAATCCGCCGACCAAGGTGGCGGCAGATGCACAGCCTCAAGTTTTGCGTGTCGGTGCTGAAGGTCGTCTGGTCGCGACGCTACAGCGCACGTTGAGTGCTCGGTTAGCGCCGTCGGTGGAGATTGATATTGATGGCGACTTCGGTCCGCAAACCGAACAGGCAGTGCGGCAGTTTCAGGAGTTGCACAAGTTGCCGGTCACTGGTGCTGTTGACGAGGCGACCTGGAAGGCGCTGGGGTCGCTCGTGGAAAGTGGGCCGGTCGTGCCCGAACCCGAACTGGTCAATGCGACTCCGCCCGTGCGTGGTCCGGCTGATTCGTTGGACGGGCCGCCGCATGTGACTTGCAAAGCCTGGGGCGTATTTGACGGTGCAACTGGCGATTTGCTGTGGGGGCATGAGCCGAGCCGTCGTGTGAATCCCGCCAGCACGACGAAGATGATGACAGCGCTGCTGACGCTCGAGTGGGCCGCGCAGCGTCCCGATCGCTTTAGTGAACTAGTCACATTTTCGTCGCGGGCCGACAAAACTGCGGGATCAACCGCCGACCTGAATGCAGGTGAACAAGTTTCTGTTGGCGAATTGTTGTACGGCTTGATGTTGCCTTCCGGTAATGACGCGTCCGTGGCGTTGGCGGAACATGTTGGCCAGACTCTGCCGGAACCCGCCGCGGGATCTGATCCGGTGGTTGAAGATCCGTTGGCTCGCTTCGTGCAACTCATGAATCAACGAGCTGCTGAGCTCGGCATGCAGGAAACGCACTATGAGAATCCACATGGTTTGACGGTGGAAGGTCATTTGACGAGTGCTCGTGATTTGGCGAGGTTAGCCCAGTTCGCTCTGAAGAATGAAACGTTTCAGCGAATCGTTAACACGGTACAGCATGGCGCGACTGTTCGCAGCGTGGATGGCTACGAACGAAATGTGCTGTGGAAGAACACGAACCGGTTGCTGAGTTTCGACGGTTATGACGGCGTGAAGACTGGCACGACTGACGCGGCAGGTGCTTGCCTAGTGGCTTCCGGCAAACGCGACGGTCGCCACTTAATCGTCGTCGTGCTGGGATCAACATCCTCTGATGGCCGCTACGCTGATTCGCGTAATCTATTTCGCTGGGCCTGGACGGCCGATCAACCAGGCCAGCAGCAAGCAACGGAGGATCGTGCCGATCCGGTGTTAGTGAGTGATCTGGCGTTGCGGTTGCACCAAGATTGTCTCGTGATCGATGGTCACAACGATTTGCCTTGGCGGATGCGTGAGTTGGGGGCGACGTTTGATGAAATCGACATCGCGAAGTCTCAACCCAAAATGCATACCGATATCCCGCGGCTCCGACAAGGTGGCGTAGGGGCTCAGTTCTGGTCCGTCTACGTCCCCGTCGAAGTGGGGCGACAAGGCAAAGCGCTGCTGACGACACTGGAGCAAATTGATCGAGTCCACTCGTTGGTGGAGCACTATCCCGATGTCTTCCAGTTGGCGGGCTCCGTCGCTGAGATCCGCGAGGCCCGTGCCAACGGCAAGATTGCTTCGCTAATCGGCGTTGAAGGTGGACACTCCATCGAAAACTCGTTGAGCGTGCTCAGGCAGCTCTATCAACGCGGCGCACGCTACATGACGCTCACTCATTCGAGCAATCTTGACTGGGCCGATTCTGCGACCGACGAAGCAAATCACCATGGTCTGACTCCATTCGGCGAAGAAGTGGTCCGTGAAATGAATCGGCTGGGAATGCTAGTCGACCTATCGCACGTGTCCGTCGAAACGATGCGGCACGCCCTGCGCATCACGAAAGCGCCTGTGATCTTTTCACATTCCAGTGCCCGGGCTGTTGCCGATCACCCACGCAACGTACCCGACGAAATCTTGCAACTTCTGCCGCAGAACGGTGGCGTGGTGATGGTCAATTTCTACCCGTCGTTCGTCGTGCCTGCGGCAGCCGAACGCAGTGTCAA
>JAGQPK010000738.1 GCA_020426755.1 Planctomycetales bacterium | reverse complement strand
AACGTGATTTCTTCGTTTGGCTGGATGTCGCGGATCGCAATGAAGCGTTTGGTGCGTGGCGCGATATCAACGCAGCGGGCGTTGGGCTGATACGAATGGTTGTAAAGTGATCCGTACCCGAGCGCCAGCGCGACCATTCCTGGTGACCAGTGAAACACGTATTGGCCCAGCACTTCATCTGGGCCCAGTTTTTGCAGTTCGTTTGCCGGCCACACGATCACGGGCACGGTCTCGATAATCGTGTTCTCAGGAATCAGACGACGCGCGAACACGCCGCGCCCACGGTGACGTGTCTTCTTGCAATAGATGAGTTCGGACGGATAGAACGCCATGGACAATCTCGGGATCTGTGGCGATTTACGCCAGCGGTTAAACTAGGTAGTGCTGCGAGTAGCGAGTGCATCTGCTGAGGTAACAATGCTTAAACGACCGACGATCTCCTTTCTGTTGCGGTTACTAATTGGTGGCGCCCTCGTTATCGGATTGATTGTTGTCGGCCTGCCAACCGCCGCGTGTCACTACGGTTGGGTAGAACAGTTGCTGAATCGCCAGCTTGCGAAGCGTCAATTGTCAGCGACAATCGGCCGCGCGTCGATAGGTTGGCTCACGCCGATGGATCTGTCCGAGGTGACAATTCGCGACGATGCGGAGTCGTGGCAGTTGGTTGCCAGCCAACTACAGGGTGAGCGCACGCTGCTCCAGTTGCTGCGGGATCAAGTCGAATTGGGTGAGCTACATATCGTTCGACCCGAGCTGACGATTACAATCGACCAGCCGCTTACTATTCCGACACCTCCAGAGGATCCCAATGCCGCACCAGGAGATGGATCGGCGGCGGACCGCAGCCTGGCAGTGCGGATTGATGATGGCGCCGTGTGGGTGCGATCCGCGGAAATCGTCGAGCCACAAAAGATTGCCGAGCACGTTTCGCTACGCGCCATCTGGTCGGCATCGGGAGAACGAAAGAGGCTGACCATCGAATCGGGAGTGCCACTGGATCATGTGCAGCTCACACCGGAGATGTGCGCACACGGTTTGAAGTACGTGGCCCCCGTGTTCGCCGACGTCGCGTGGACTCGCGGAGACGTTTCGCTCGCTTTAGACACATGTGAAATCGATCTGCAGCAAATCGATGCATCGCGCGTCAACGGTCGCGTCACGTTGCATGAGGTCTCGACTGGGTTACGTAGTCCTTTGGCCAAAGCGATTGCGCAGACCATTGTTGTCGTTACGAAACGCGACCTGCCAGAATCCATCCGCGTGGCCGATGATTCGGTAATCGAGTTTCTGGTGGCCGAGGGTGGTATTGCCCACGACGGTTTCGAGTTTGGCTTGCCTGAACTGGAAGGGGATCTCGTCGTGCGTACTCACGGCGTCGTCGGCTTTGACAAGTCGTTGGATATGGTTGCCGATATTCCGTTGCCGCTAGAGATGTTGGGCGACGGTCCGCTTGCCAAGACGTTGGGTCGACAGACGTTGCATCTGCCGGTGCGAGGGACGCTGGATAAGCCGGAAGTTAAACTGGAAGGCAACGGTCAGCTGGCCAGCGAAGTCTTATCAGAGCTGTTAAATCCTGCTTTGCAAGGCGATATTCAACTCGACGACGTGGTCGATTCGCTGAAGCAGTTCCGTGAGCAGGTTCGCCAACGTCGCGAGGAGCGTGGTCCTTTGTTTCCACGACTGCGCCGTCGTCAATGAGGCACTGCATTGGGTGAGCCGTCGCGCTCTGCGAGTGACGCGTGATCATGGAAGGCGGTTACCATTGACAAATGCAGTACCCGCCAAACGGCCGCACGTGTTAGTCGCCAACGCCCAAGTCGCTATCGAACGCATCAAGCAATAACGCGTTCTCGGCCGCTTCGTGGTCGTAGAACTTCTGCAGGAAACGGAAGTAGTCACGCGCCACATTGACCACCGAGGCCGCGTTGCCCTCGTCGTACAAGGCTGCCTCCGCATCATCGATCAACTCACACAGTTCGAGAAACAGATCGTCGTGCTCGGCAATCATCGCCTTTGCGCGATTGCACAAACGCGGAGCGATGTCGATGACGTCAACCAAGTAGCCAAAGGCATTCTCCAGGGCAAAATGGAGAGCCAGCTGGTCACGCAACTTGAGCAACCGTTGCACACTTGCTCGCTTCTGTTCCACGCTATACCGATGACGTGGAATTCGTCGGAACATGATCTCCGTTTCGGACAACAGTTCCTGAAGACGCTGATTGTCTTCTTTGATTTCGCTAAGAAACGCCGCGTTGAAAGAGACTTGACTTGGAGCGTAAGGCATATCGACTCTCCTGCTGCTTGAACCGAGTGACCGAAAGCGCCGCTTCCTCCGTTCCTCGTTTATCGCGAGAGGCTCCAAAACTAATGTAGCTTAGCTCGATTGCGTTTGCGGTGTCAACGGAAACTGGAGAAGATTGCGCGGGAGGCGTGCGTGTCACAGATCGTGTGGCATCTACAAGCAGTTGAGTTGGGAGTAGTCGTTTGGAGTGCGAGCGCGCAGCTCGCGCTTGTGATGATGCGAGCAGGCAGGTCATATCGCATTGAGTAAACATCAATGGATTGGAACGACACAAGACATCAAAGCGAGCGACAACGGCGGCGTTTTTCTCCGAGTCGCCAGACGCTATCTAATACGGTGTATCCATCCTCATGAACGCGATCCCACTCCAAAGTTACCCGCAGTGGGGATGTCCACACCTACCGCTGTCGCATTGTGGAAACTCACCCCAGAGATGGGGCAGTGCGGATGTACACAATTCTCTGATGATCGTATGCTCGGCACCTCAATCACCGGACACGATCACGATCGTCACCTAGCTGGCAGGCGTCAGCACGATTTTTCCTGCCAGCGTACCCGAGTGTTGCAGCGTGTTCGCTTCCTGCAAGCGGTGAGCATTGGCCGCTTCTGATAACGGCAAGCGATGTCCGATGTGCGGCGCCAGACTGCCGGAAGCCAGCAGTGCGTTGATCTCTGCGGCCGCACGTGACTGTTCATCAGGAGTCGCTTTGAACATGACGAAGCCGAGTAATGAGCAACCTTTGACATAGAAGGGGCCGACAGGGAACTCCGGCCGTGCGTCGCGACCCGCCATCAACACCAAGCGGCCGCGCTCGGCAAGCAGGGACACGAGCTCATCAAAGTTCGGTTCACGCATCGTTTCCCACACGACATTGAATCCCGTCGGTGCGAACGCCTGCGCAGCCTCCACGACGTTCTCCGTCTTGTAGTTGACGACACAGTCTGCGCCCAACTGTCGGCAGAGTTCTTGCTTCTCCGGACTACCTGCGGTAGTGAAGACT
>JAGQPK010000737.1 GCA_020426755.1 Planctomycetales bacterium | reverse complement strand
CTGAGTGCCATTGGGCGCTAGCCGCGGTTCTCTTGTGAACTGGAAACTCCGCGCAGGGACAAACCGACGCTAGCGCGTTGCGGCGAACTCCATTCAACATTCAACATTCAACGAGATCGCGACGTATACAGCACGCTGGCCACGAGGACAAACGCGGCGACAGACACGAACATCGTCGGATATGCAGGCCAATCGAAGCGGCGGGCAACGTGCAACAGCGAGCCCACGGCGGGCTGTCCAACGAGATTGCCGAGATCGAACATAGTTAGCATCAGCGTGGTCGCAATGCCACGATAGCGAGTGGGAAACGCGAGGCTGCCGCCCGTCATAGCGGCGGGAAACACAAAGGCGTGCGCGATGCCGCCCAATGTGGCCGGCAGCAGCAGTGTGACACCGTCGCGCACGATCAGGAATGACAACAATTCGGCAACCAGGAAGCTCATCCCCAAGGTGACGGTGCGTTGCACGCCCCAACGGTCCGGCAGTCGACGACACATCACACGTACACCAAACGCCACAACTGCGTAAGTAAAGAAGAATCCGCGTATCCCATCGATACCCAGTTGCTGCGCGAACGGACGTAAGAAATAGAACGGCACGCCGATTCCTAATCCCATCGCAACTCCCACAAACAAGATTGCGCCAGGATGGTATCGTTGCAGTATCCACCAAGTCGGCAGGCTCTTGCGTTTGAGCGGCCGACGTTCGCCGCTCAACAACTGAGCGACCACCGTGGCCGCCACCGAAAACGCTGCCATGGAGGCTCCCCATACGAACATGCGGTCGACTTGCTCACGACCGTTGCCCGGTTGTCGGAACAGCGAGTCGACCAGGATCGGTCCGACGGCCATACCGACGAACCCCGACGAGCCCAGTGCGCCGATCAATTCGCCCGTGCGGTGCACCGGAGCGCGCAGGGAAACGAACGTGATCGAGGCGCCGAAGGCCCCGGCTAGGCTGATCATGTAGACGATGCGTAACACGTAGATCAGCGGCGAGTCTAATCGTTCGATCCAGAGATGTCCCAGCAGGCTGATTGAAACCAAGATGCCCGAGGCAATCCAGATGTTGCCGGATCCGTAGCGATCGATGCCACGTCCCTGCACCATTCGCATGGCCATTCCCCCGCACATGCCAACACCGACGATCCAGCCGAGTTCATACTCGGTTCCGCCCAGATACGTCACCAGGTCGGCATAGCGAAACATCATGCTGACAGCGATCATCAGCGCGGTGTTGCCGAGATATGCGAACCAGAAAGCGGGGCCGTACGGATGCATAGTTGTCGTTCGAACGAGCAGATTGTGTGAATTTGGCAGATTGTTGGCCAGCATATCGGTTGCCGGCCGCGAGCCCCAGTCAGGTATGACAGAATTTCGTATCATGTTAAACACTTAGATCTAATCTGCACCGTCATGCCCCGAGTTTGCCGAGCCCAGCGAGGATTTCAACGGATGAAAGCGTTTGAAGCAACCAAACAGTTCTTCACTTCCGCCGCAGACAAACTGCAGTTGGACGAAAGCATGAGAATCCTGTTGTTGACCCCGAAGCGCGAGGTCCAAGTGCAGGTGCCTGTGGAGATGGATGACGGTCAGCTAGTAACCCTGATCGGCTACCGCGTGCAGCACGATAATGCTCGCGGGCCCTTCAAGGGCGGGCTGCGCTATCATCCCGACGTCGACCTCGATGAGGTTCGCTCGTTGGCTTCGTTGATGACCTGGAAGACGGCCGTCGTCAACATTCCCTACGGCGGCGCAAAGGGTGGCATCGCGGTCGATCCCCGACAACGCACGCGTCGCGAGCTGGAACGGATCACGCGAACTTTCATCGACCAGATTCACGATATCATCGGTCCGGACAAAGATATCCCGGCTCCCGACATGGGCACCAACTCCGATGTCATGGCGTGGATCATGAGTCAGTACAGTAAGTACCACGGCTTCAGTCCCGGGGTCGTTACCAGTAAGCCAGTTGAACATTTTGGTATTCCTGGGCGTGAAGAAGCCACCGGGCGCGAAGTCGGTATCCTAACGATGAAGCTCATTGGTCGACTCGGTCGACGCCCCAAGGAGACACGGATTGCCATCCAAGGGTTCGGCAACGTCGGTCTACATGCGGCCAAGCTGCTGGCAGAAAGTGATTTTAAGGTTGTCGCCATCAGCGACTTGACCGGCGCCTACTATTCGCCCAATGGCTTGGATATTGGCAACGCAATTCGGCATACGCTGGCGAATCAAGGCACACTGGCCGGCTACACTGGCGGTGATCGGATTACCAATGAGCAACTACTGTCGCTGGACGTCGAAGTGCTCATCCCCGCAGCGATTGGCGGCGTGATTCACGCAGAGAACGTCGGACAAGTGAAGGCTCCGATCATCATCGAAGCCGCCAATTCACCGGTACGACCAGAAGCTGACGCCGTACTCGAAGAACGCGGCACCGTCGTGCTGCCCGATATTCTCGCGAACGCCGGTGGCGTCACCGCCAGTTACTTTGAATGGGTACAGAATCGCCAGTATTATCGCTGGGGCCTCGACCGCGTCCGGCAAGAACTTGATGCGGTCCTGTCTCGTGCCTTTGAAGATGTTTGGCACGAGTCGCGTCAACACGATGTGAGTCTACGTGTGGGGGCGTTTATGCTCGCGATTCGTCGCGTCTGTCGAGCGACAGAACTGGAAGGCTACTAGGCTTGCGACGGCCTGGCAGAGCAACCACCGCCGCGAGATTGAGGAATGATGATTTCGGAATTCTGATTGAGGAATGGCCAGACTCTGATTCCTGATCTGAATTTCATTCGAAGATCGAAAATCATCATTCCTCAATCAGCTTCAGCGCTTAGTCGTGAAAGTAGCCGGCTTGCAGCGCCACGATGAAGTCCTGTTCGTTGAACCAGCCATCATTGTTCCAGTCGCCGTCCTCGAACTTCGCAATTTCACCCGAGCGATACTTGCCGTGCTGCATCACTCGCACTAAGTCCGAGGTATCGAAGAGTCCGTTGCCGTCGGAATCACCGACTTGTCGGAAGGCCATGTCGACGGCGTAGGCCGACGGTGAGTCGGTCTTGGCACGCACGCGGACCGTATACGATTCGCCTTCCTGCACGCGGAATGCGCCTGACACGATGCCGTCATTCGGTTCCGTCTCGAAAACGTTGACACTGTTCGAATCCTCGACTTCAATCGCAGCCATGTTGTTATTGAGTGTGTTTGTTCGCAGCGAAACAACGCCGGTACGAGACGCGACAAAGCGGAAGTAGTCGCTGTCACTGCTCGATTCTGAAGTACCAGTCAACCGCACTCGTCCAT
>JAGQPK010000736.1 GCA_020426755.1 Planctomycetales bacterium | reverse complement strand
CCCATTTATTGAATGCGCGAGCCAGACGGGTAATCGAGTCCATTAGCAAGAAGACGTCCTTGCCCATTTCGGCCAGCCGCCGACAGCGTTCGATAACCAGCTGCGAAATCCGCACGTGACTCTCCACGTCCTGATCAAGGCTGCTGGCAATGACTTCGCCGTTTACGTTCCGGCGCATGTCAGTGACTTCCTCCGGACGCTCGTCGATCAACAATACGATCAGATGAATTTCCGGATAATTCGTAGAGACGCCACGAGCGATCTGTTGCATCAGCATCGTCTTGCCGGTGCGTGGCGGCGCGACGATCAGCGCTCGCTGACCGCGTCCCAAAGGCGTGACGAGATCCATCACCCGCGTGCTAATCGGCTCCGGACCGGTCTCGAGTCGCAGCCACTTCTCTGGATTGATCGCCGTCAGTTCATCGAAGGACTTGACGTCAGCGTAAGCATCGGGAGCCAGACCGTCGACGTCGAGTATTTCGCGGAGGCGGGGGCCCTGCTGCTTCCGTGCGCGCTGTACCATGCCACGGATCATCACGCCTTCACGCAAGCGATACTTTTCGATCATCGTCCCCGGCACGAACGGATCCGAGCGAACTCGGTCGTAATTGTTCGCAGGGCTACGCAAGAACCCGTATCCGTTTGGATGCATTTCGAGCATGCCGCATCCTTCCTGCATGCTCTCCGCCTCGCCATTCTCCAATGGCTCGTTGTCCGACGCGGGTGCAGGTCGCACCCCTTGATCGCTAGGCCGGCGACGTCGACGCCCCCGATTTTGCGTTCCTCGTGGACTCGTTTTCGGGCCTCTCGGCTTCCGTTTCTTCCCCATTTCCTATGCACCCGCAGAGATTGTGCCATCAGAACGCAGCGGTCCTAACGGCCGTTGTGCGACCGCAACTCAAGCCCCATCGTCCGCGAACATAATTGCCACGAACCAGTGAGCGCTCTGTGCGATCAGTCCAGAAACTACGCGTATTCCAAATAGAATCGACGAATGCGTCGAACCGCCAATTGCGACGCAGCTACACGCTACGCAAACGTTACGATCGACGCCGTAAACCTTCCTAATGCCGAGACTCAAACGTCTGTCTCGCTATTCCCCTTACCAGGGAACGCCATCCTAAGCCGTGTCAATTCAGCTTGACCTGCCCGCTACGATTACATCCCCAGTATCAAGAGACCTTGAGTAAAAGTCCGCTTGGGTTTGTCGGAGACAGTGTGTCGACCGCTGAGCGCCGCGAGTAGCGACGTCAATCCGGGCTCAAGCACATTCAATAAGCTCGAGAAGCGCTGGCTGCCTGAAAGCAGAGAGCCGTGTGATCGGCCATAATTTGCTTGCGAAGGCGCCCAAGAGGCGGGCACAGCGCCTACACGTATAGGGCAGATTGTCTTTCAACTAACGGCATATTACTCATGGTGGCCGCCGTGTCAAGCTATCAATTCCAGTTTGTTGTATTTCGACGCGCCGCGCCCAACAACTTCAGAGGGGCTCGCAACAAGCGACGCAGACAACACAGGAAAGCTGGGAACCCTAGCGAAAATCAACGCATCATGCTGGCACAGTAGCTTTTCTCGGCAATCTCAACGTAAGAGGCAATTTCGATGTTCTGGTTGCGAGCTGCCTACCGATGAAAAATTTCGGACGCGTTCCCGAGCGTCAGATCTCAGTTTTTTAGCACAACCAAGGAAGGTTGATGACGATGCGTCGTTATTTGCTCATCGCGGCATTGCTGGCGTTATCTGCAAGTACGTGGAGTAGCGCGAGTGTCGCCGCCCAGATCGCGTGGCAGACCGACTTCGAGTCGGCCCTTCAGCAGGCGCACGCTCAAAATCGCCCGCTGCTCCTGCACTTTTGGACCCCCGAATGCGTACCGTGCCGCCGGTTGGAGCAAAAAGTTTTCAACCAAGCTCGGGTCGCGGAAACCATGGGCGACTTCTTCGTTCCGGTGAAGATTAACGCCAACGCCCATCCGGAACTGGCCGCTCGCTACAAAATCGAAACGGTTCCCACCGACGTGATCGTCGGCCCCAACCGTGAAGTGCTACACCAGCTGTGCACGCCACAGGATCCGGAGCAGTATGTGGCGCAACTCAGCGCGATTGCTTTCCGGACCGGCACGACGGCCAGCCCCACGGGCCCGGCAGGACGCCGCGGTGCGACGCAGGTCGCGGATCGCTCCGACGCCAAGCAAGATAGCTACGCCAACATTCCGGCCGACGGTCGGTATGCCAATGGCTCCGTGTTCTCACCAGAAGGACGGACCAATGCGACCAGCCTCGCGGCCGTCGAAGCTGAACCGGTCAACAACGTTGTTGTGACCAATCCGACCGCCGACGCGAACGTCGAACCGACGGAAGTCATCAACCGCTTTGCCACTCGCAGTCGCGGTCAAGACCAACCAGCGGACCGTGATAATGTCGACGCTCCAGCCGTGGCCAGCAACCAAGAGCCGGCCGCCCGCAAGTCACCATCGTCACAACGTTGGGGTGGCTGGGACGACTCGCAGGACCAGTATGCCCAGGCCGTCGCGGACGATGCACCAACTGAGTCGCGGACCTCACGGCCCACCGCGTCGGCCGTGGCCGAGACCGCACCGTCGCCAACCGCACGCGACACTCGCAATGAAGACACTCGCGTGGCCGCCCGCAAGACAACTCAAATGGGCCTTGACGGCTACTGCCCGGTGAGCCTGCTGCGTAATGAAAAGTGGGTCAAGGGCGATCCGAAATTCGGTGTCGTTCATCGCGGTCGCACGTATCTGTTCGCCGGCGAAGAAGAGAAAGCGCTGTTCTGGTCAGATCCTGACGAGTACAGCCCGGTCCTTGCCGGTCTCGATCCGGTCATGCTAACCGACGCGGGCGAAACGGTTGCCGGACGTCGCGAACACGGAGTCGTCTACCGCAAGCGAGTCTACTTGTTCTCGTCCGAGGACAGTCTCGAACGTTTCTGGCAAGATCCAGAACGCTTCGCCTCGCCGATTCGCCAAGCGATGGAGTCGGGTGACGTCGGTCGCTTATTCCGCTAAGCGTCGCCTGTAATCGCGGGCCTCGTTCGGGAACGCGGCCCGCAAGCCTGCGTGGCAGGTCGACACACGAACCGCGCTGACGGCTAGTGTTCGACCCAATCTGTCGCTCGTCCAACCGCCCGCTGCCATCGCGCGTAGCGGGCATCTCTTTGCGCGGCATCCCACTGGGGCTGAAATTCGGCAGACCGCTGCCAATTGCGCCGCAAGTCATCCAAATTCTGCCAGTAGCCGACTTCCAAACCGGCGAGATAGGCGGCGCCGAGCGCCGTCGTTTCCGCCA
>JAGQPK010000735.1 GCA_020426755.1 Planctomycetales bacterium | reverse complement strand
AATACTTCAGTTCCGCCTGGTCGAGGATCAGTTCGAGAGCCGTCTCGGCGGCGACATCCTTCAGCGATATCGTGACGGGAAAGTCCGTCGAAATTGCGTTATCGTCGAGGTATTTCGCGCGGATGTGGAATTGTAAATCCGCTTGCTCGCCAAGGTCGCCGAGGACATCTTCAAAAGGAAGTTCCAGATAGTCGACGTCGATTCGCAACGTGAGATTGGCCTTAGTTCGCATGTCGGCGTCAGTGAGCGAGGGTGAGAGTACAGGAGCGTGATCACTCGCACTTTTCGATTTGTTCTGAGCAATCAGGCGTCCGGGCGCAGGCCCAGGCTGGCCTTCTGGCCATAAAGCACTTGTCGTCAATGCGATTGCGGCGATCACAACGGCGGTTCCAAAAGTCATTCGCATCATCCATCTCCTTCTCTGTCGTTGAAAGATCTGAACAAACTCGCCGGCCAATCCCGTCGCATCACCAAACTCTTCCAGAGCCGTTTCGATCGCCTTCTGTCGTGATACACCTTGAGCAAGCAACTCATCGAGCCGCTCCTCGAGATGATCTCGCAGCTCGCTCGCAATCGCTTCGCGCTGTGCGGGACTTAACCGCAACAGTCCGCTCAGCAATGCGAGATACTGATCAAATTCGTTCTTGGACATGGTGCTTACGCTGGCTTGGGCAGCTTTGGCAGAATGGGCGTCAACAATTGGCCGATGCATTCGACATAGCTGTGCCACTCCCGTGCTTGCGATCGCAAGCGATTGTGGCCCGCCTTGGTCAACTCGTACCATTTGCGCCGCCGGCCCGTTGAATCATCCCATTTGCTTCGGATCAGCTTGTCGGATTCCAACCGATGCAACAGCGGATACAACGTGCCTGCCTTCAGATCAACTCTCCCCTGACTCACGTCACGAATCTGCTTTTGAATGGAATAGCCGTACTGCGGTTCGTCGGCCAACACCGACAACACCATCAAGTCGAGACTACCTCGAAGCAAATCGCGTTGAAAACTGTCAGACATGACACTGGCTCGCGTGAGTAGATGCCCTATGTATAGCTGAACTACACATGGGAATGCAACACCCTGAAACGAAAATTCCTATTGTTTCAGAGAGCTTACTTTCCCAATGGGGTAGTCTTGGCGTATTCTCAGAGCCACGAACTCGGGGGCGAGTCTTCGAGCCTCGGATCTCGCGTTTTGTTGGGGGCTCGAAGACTTGGCCCCAGCCAACCAACCGCAACATCATTCAGCCCTGTCGCGTTAGTTGTCCGACCGTTGAGCTATCATATCTATACAGCTTGAGTATCGTGCGCCCCACCAAGGAGCAACTGCGTGTCTGAATTGATCGTTGGCTTTCTCCTACTGGTCGGGGCTTCGTTGCTGGTCGGCGTCGGTGTACTGCTGGGGAGGTTGATCTCCGGGCAGTCCGAGTCGCCCGCCACACGTCAGAGCGATGCGATCACAACCGCGAGAACGCTCCAGCGTCTGGCAGATGAAGGTGCGATCGACGAAGAGTTGCGATCTAAGTTATTTACGTTGCTCAGCGAATCCTACGAACGAGGACGGCACGCCCCACCACGCCGCACGACGGAGCCGACCCCTGAAGAGACCGTTGGTCAGGCAGCGTCTGTCGCACCGCCAGCCTTCGATGTCCAGCAATCTGCCGCAATCGGCGACGACGAACTTCCCGTCGAAGCTGAAATCGTCGACGAAGCCGCACCACCGCCAGCGGTTCATCCGCTTGACGCTCCAGAGCCAATCGCGCCTCCAGGCCCGACGCGTCCACAACAACGGCGTCGCGCGTTGGCTGATGTGCTGCAAGCGTTCATGCAGGCGAAGAACATTCGTTGGGGCGAGTTGGTCAGCGGGTTACTGATCGTGGGTTGTTCGGTTGCCTTGGTGATCAGTCTTCGTCGCGAGATCGACAGTCTCAGCGAGCAATTCATTTACTTGCCGGCGTTGCTATTCATGCTGGCCACCGCTGCGATTCATGGAGCCGGCAACTATACGCTCCGCAAGTGGAATTTACAGGCGACCAGTCGCGGCGTGTTGATCATTGCGACGCTGTTGATCCCGATTAACTTTCTTGCCGCCATCATCGTCACGGGCCAGGAGTCGCAGCAGCTCCCGCTGTTCCATCCGCTGTATCTTGCCGCCGTCGCGATCGGCATTCTCGCGTTCGGCACCATGGCCTACTTCGCGGGGCAGGCGTTGATGCGAGCCGGTTCGTGGCGGTTGTGGATCGGCGTGATGGGCGCTTCGGTCGGACAACTGCTGATCAATCGCTTGGCGGGCCAGCAGACGACCGCGTTCGCCGCGAGTTTGCTCGTCAGCGTTCCTCTGGTCGCGTATCTCATGGCCACGATCAGCCAATTGCAAGTCGCCACGCGTCGCGAGCGAATCGGTCTGACACTCGCCACCGACACACTGCTGCTACTTGGCATTACGAGTTTTGCGTTGGCAACGGCCATCGGCCTGCTGCTCTCCAAGTCAGATTCGTTGCACCAGGCACTCGCTTCGCTATCGACGCCGCTCAGTCTGCCAGCGGTTGTCATTCTCGCAACGGGACTCGTGTTGCATCAACGGGTTTCGTCATCGCGATTGGCGACGCTCAGGACGGTGGGCACGGCCCTAGCTCTGACCGGCGGCGCGCTAATGCTGACGGCTGTTGTCTTTGCTTGGCCCGAACCGCAGTTGCTGATTACGGTCGGCGTATTCAGTTTCATTTCGCTGACACTGCTTGCTGTGGTAGGCCGCCTCCCTGCGTTACACGTGCCGGCGATCGGTTGCTGTGCATTAGCGTGTCTCGTTGGTTTTCATTTAATGCAGGGCTCATTTGCCGGTTACGAAGCCGATCTGGCTCGCCGCATGGTCAATCTGTTCTTTATGGGACGCACGAGCATCGTGCTGGCAGTCATCGCAATCGCTACGTCCGGGGTCGCAGGAGTGCTGTTGCAACGATCGCGTCCCGCAGCCGCGCTCAGCTATCTGGCTGGCTGCGGAGGCGTTGCCGTGATCAGCATACTCGTCGCGGTTACGGTAGGCTTCTTTGGCGCGGCAAGTCAGGAACCGGATCCTAGCACCGTCGTTCTGCTGTTCTACGCAGTCGTCTTACTGGCTGCGAGCTATCTGCGCCCCACGGCAGCCTTAACTTGGGGCGGATCGACGCTGTTGCTTATGAGTTTCGTCCACTGCGTTGGCTGGAATACAACGATTCAGAATTGGTTAGCCGCAGTGTCATTGTTGCCGCCGCGCGGGGGATTGGCGGGAACCTTGGTGCATGGCATTACGGTTGTCATTGCGGCCTGCCTGTTGGCACGAAGCGATC
>JAGQPK010000734.1 GCA_020426755.1 Planctomycetales bacterium | reverse complement strand
TGCGCGTCAGTGTCAATTCATCACCACTGAAGGTGCCGGCGTACTCGATCTGCAGAGGCGTACCGCGAAACTCAAGCTCTTCGATGAACTGCACGTTGTCGCCATCGACCTTGCCTTGCGTGATCTTGCTTTTGAAATCATCGCCGCCAATATTCGCCTGTGCAGAACCTTGGATGCTGCCGTTGCTAGTCGCAAGTTCGAACTGGTAACGTTGAGTGCCAATTTGAGTTTCAAATTCTGTCGTCCACGTGCCATCGATCGTGTTCTTGGTAGCCACGGTCGACGAAAATACCTGGGGCGTTACGCCATCGCGGAAAAGATATTGGGTAAACTCCGCCAGGTATTCACGCCAGTTAATCCAGGTGTGACCACCTAAGGTCTCCTTGTAAGTAACTTCAAAGCCATGCTTCTTCAATGTGTCTACAGTCGCCCGCGATGTGTTTAAGAGAAAGTCGTCCTTGCCAGTGGCAAACCACACAAGCTTTAGTCCCTGCTTTAGCTGCGGATCATCCAGTTGAGTCTTGTTTTGCTCTTCCCAAGTTGGCCCGCCATCGCCATTTTGTCCCTGACGATCAATTCCGAATACGCCCGAACTAAACACGCCCAGATAGGCGTAGTCGTTCAAGTGGGGAATGCCAATGCTAAGCGTGTGTGCGCCTCCCATTGATAAGCCGGCGATCGCCGTGTGGGCGCGATCTGTGTGTACACGATAGTGAGATTCGATGTAGGGCTTGATGTCATTGACAAAGTCCTCAACGAACTCATTCATCGGTAAGCCACCGCGACCGAATGTAAAGGGACCGGTGTGGCCAGCGGGCATCACGACAATCATGGGCTCCGCCTGCTTGTTCGCGATCAGGTTGTCGATGATAAAGTTGGCTCGCCCAACGGTACTCCACGAGTCATCACAGTCCATCGCACCGTGCAGCAAGTAGAAAACGGGGTACTGGGCCGCGTCGTTTCCATCGTAGCCAGGGGGAGTGTAGATATGCATCCGCCGTGCACGCTGCAGTGATTTCGAGAAGTAATGTACTTCTGCGACGGCACCATGCCCGACTTGCTGTTCATCCATCCAAGCTGCGCCGGGCACGTGGACGAGGCTCCACGAATTGCCGTTGGATTCACTAGTTGTTGGATTGACCGGATCGGACACGGGGACGCCAGCTAGATCGAAGCGATAGCGATAGGCGCCGGGATCGACTGGCCCAACGGCAATCTCCCACACGCCGTCGCCCACGTCCTTCATGTCGAGTCCCTGACCGACCTGCGGCAGATCGCCGCCTCCTAGTCGCACACCTTCAGCGCCAGTGGCGCGAACTCGGAACGTAACCATGCGATCCGCGCTGACTTCCGGCGACTCAACCGGCGGAGTGAAGTTCCGTTGTGCCCACGACTCGGCGCACAATAGTCCGGCAAACGCCACGACCATAGCCTGCAAAAAGTAGGACTGCCCTCGTATGCTACGTAACATCGTATGGATTCCTTCAATTTGTTAGCGTTTGTCTTCTTCGAAATTGGCAACAAAGAAACGATTGCGCCGTTGTACGATCTGATGGCCCTCGGCCTCCAAGCGTTGTCGAATATTGGTGATGCCGCCGGGATATTTGGGATTCAGCTCTCCACCGTTTTTCAACGTGCGCCAATAAGGCGTGATACGCTTTTTGCCGGCACACGCCGCTTCGTTGGCCGCATTTGCAGCAATCCAGGCGAAGATGCCCGTTGTAATCGGGCAAGCAAAGTCCGCTCGATGTTTCGCCGCAAGCCGCGACTGGATCTGAGCAATCGAAATCAACCGACCTTTGCGAATCGATCGCATCACCTCATCGACTTCCAGCGGTGCCGGAATAACCATCAGTCCTGCACCGAATCGCTTCGCCATCTTACCTGTGACCGGAGAGACCGTCGGATGGCCTTTGTTGTCCTGCAACTTATCTTGCCAAGACCTCTTGGCCCGCTTTGGCGAGGATCCGGTGGATCTCTGTGGCGTGCGTTGCGTTTCGTTGTCGGCCGCCAGTGCTAGTGCGGACTTGACCAGCGACACTGGGGCAGTTCGCAGTCGAACATGGGTATAGCCCCGCGCTCCGTAACTGCCGTCTACCGGTTGAAGACTACGCGGATGTGCCTGACAAAACTGCGTTTGCTGTTCCGGTGTAAGCTTGACCATCGCCCATGCGTCGGACGTACTACCAAGACTGGCGATCACCTTGTTTCGGCAGCGAAAGTCTGGGTGTCCATGGTGTGACGATTCCGTGACACCCTCCGTTTGCAAGGCAAGTTGCCGAAATCTGGCGGGAGTCATTGCAACCACCTACATAATCTTCTAGCTGCGCAGATCGTAACACCACACGGTGCCGACGTCACGGATGATCAGTTTACCGTCGACGATGATCGGATATGCCCATGCTTTGGCGCGGCCGCGATCAGGGGCGTTTGGTGGAGCGAATTGCCCGAGTTCTTCATAGCCGTCCCGTGTGGCCTTGATCATCGCCACTCGGTTGTCTTCCGCATGCAGAAAAAGTTTGCCGTCTGCATAGCAAAATGATCCGCCCCCGATGCTGCGCTCTTGCCACTGCGCTTCGCCCGTGGCCAAGTCGACGCAGATCATCGTGGCACCTGAGGAGCCGTAGAGATGATCTCCAATCAGGATCGCGCCGCCCATGCCCGTGGGCAATGTGCGAGAAAAATAGAGTTCCTCAGGCTCGGACTTGCTGCCAGAAACGCGGATTGCTGCTCCACCGACACGTCCTCCCCCGGTGTAGACCAAATTATCCTTGACGATCGGAGTGATGACGTTGGCCGCTTCATCGCAGGTATTTGTATAGCGCCAAAGCAACTCGCCGCTGGCGGCATCCAGTCCAACGACGCCCTTGCTGGGAAAGAGCACGTAGACCTTCCGGTCTCCGAATGTGGCGGCAACGGGTGACGAGTAACTGGCATCGTCGCCCTCCGGCAACGCCGCTTTCCAAACGAGTGAGCCG
Organism: Planctomycetales bacterium; assembly: GCA_020426755.1. GTDB lineage: Bacteria > Planctomycetota > Planctomycetia > Pirellulales > Pirellulaceae > JAGQPK01. Next base: position 344 of record JAGQPK010000734.1, on the reverse strand, counting down.
TCTTGCTTGTTTAAGGCAACGATCGTAGCGTCCGGGCCGCCCGGCGTGCAGATCAAGAGATCGCCATCGATCAGTGGCGATTCAGCGTATGCCCAGTTGCCCGGCTTGCCATTGAAGTCACTGGGCAGGTTCTTTTGCCATTGCTTCTCAGATGTCGTTGCGTCAACACAGATGAGGTCGCCGTTTGAACCCAGCGTGTAGATGCGGTTGCCATCGATGCTTGGTGTCGACCGCGTACCCGGATATTGCGGACCTCGATTTGGACCGACCGCGCCGACTTTGACGGACCATTTCTGAGTGCCGTCTTTTAAGTTAAGCGCGACAAGGTCTTCATGCTCCCCGTC
>JAGQPK010000733.1 GCA_020426755.1 Planctomycetales bacterium | reverse complement strand
GCAAGCCGCCGTCGATTGTTTGGCCATCGTCGCCTACCATCAGCCGATCGAGCGGGACTTGGTGGAAAAGTTGCGAGGACAGAACAGTGGCAGCTTGTTGTCACAGCTCGTGCGCCGCGAGTTGTTGCAGGTCGAAGTTACCAACGAACGGCCTCGCAAGAAACTCTATCGCACCACCGATCGATTTCTCGATCTGTTCGGTCTGGATTGCCTGGCGGATCTGCCCAGTCACGACGATTTCTGAGAACCACGGATTGGTGGATGCAAGAAAAACTGGATTGGTGGATGACGAAAGCCTGAGCCACGGATGGACACGGATCTACACGGATGAATCCATTTTTCTTCTGAGCGTACCGATGACCGCGTGAGCGTGTGGTTTTGCATTTGGCTCACGCAACGGACTGATCGCTCGCTGTCGTCTTCACTTCGAAATTCGATATTCAGAATTCGACATTCGCATTCCCGGCTCGTTGAGCGTACAGATGCACTCGGCTCACGCAACGGACTGAGCGCTTGCTGTCGTTTTCACTTCGAAATTCGATATTCAGAATTCAACATTCGATATTCGCATTCTCATCCACCCAAGTGGGTGGTTGTGGCTGTTGGGCGCACGCGAGCTGACGTGGGTGTCGCCGAGTGTTAGAATGGACGATCCGCGGCGGTTGTGTTGGACTTGTTTTTGTTGGAAATCGACCGGGGCGGATTTGGTCCATTAGGACACCGGTCAAACTGGTACTGCGAGCACTGCGTTAGCCAATGCCTGTTCCTGAAGAGACAATGAATCGATTGCGAACTGTCGCGCCTGTGATCTTGCCGTCGCTGTTGATGTGCGACTTCGGCAATCTTGAGCGAGAGGTTCGCCGGTTGGAAGACGACGGCGTACACGCTTTGCATTTGGACGTCATGGATGGCCATTTCGTGCCGAACTTGACCTACGGCATGCCGATTGTCGAAGCTTTGCGAAAGCTGACGACGTTGCCGTTGGATGTCCATTTGATGATTAGCGAGCCACAGCGTTATGTGCCGGCGTTTGTCGACGCCGGATCGGATGTGGTGACGATTCACGTCGAGGCCACGCCGAATCCTGGCGAGGTGCTCGATCAGATTCATGCGTTGGGGGCGGCGACCGGTTTGGCGCTGAATCCCGACACGCCAGTGACCGCCGTGACACCGTATTTGTCGCAATCGGACATGGTGCTTGTGATGAGCGTCAACGCGGGTTTTGGGGGGCAATCGTTCAACCCCGTCGCGTTGGAAAAGCTCAGTTACTTACGATCCGTCGCGCCCGAGTCGGTACTGCTGGAGGTTGACGGCGGTGTGAACACCGCTACCATCGCTCAATGCGCCGCAGCGGGAGCTCAGTTGTTTGTCGTGGGGTCCGCGATCTTCCGGCAGCCGGACTACGGGGCGGCTGTCAAGCAACTGTGTGAACTCGCCGGCGGCGGTATTCGGAGATAGCCTTCATGACTCGCGTGGTACTCGTGCGTCCTGGCACTACTGACTTTGACGAGCAGCGTCGGATCACCGGCACACTCGACATTCCGCTCAACGCGTTTGGTCTCGACCAAATCACGCGGACCGCGAACGAGTTGACTCAGGAGGGCATCGAACTCGTCTATTGCGCTCCCTGTCAGGCGGCGGAAGAGTCGGCACGTGTCCTGTCGCAGACTCTCAATGTAAAAACGAAGACCTTGCCGGCGCTCGTAAATTTGGACCACGGCCTGTGGCAAGGGAAGCTGGTGGATGAGGTAAAGGCAACGCAGCGCAAGGTCTTTCGTCAATGGCAGGAGCAGCCGGAAACCGTGTGTCCACCCGAGGGCGAAATGCTTGACGAAGCGCGTGAGCGTGTCGACGGTGCCTTAGAAAAGCTGCTCAAAAAGCACCGTAATGGCGTGTTTGCACTGGTCGTTCCCGAGCCACTCGCCACCGTCGTGGGCTGTCAGTTGACCTCCGGCGCAGTGGGCGATTTGTGGCAAGGTGATTGCAAATGCGGGAGCTGGCAAATGATTGACGTCGATCCATCTCGCTCGGTCGATATCTCGGCTGCCGGACACTGATCAATTCCTCCTATTGCCGTGCGGCACGGTTTCCGGTGATAATCGCCGGACGTCGAGAATCTTCGATCCATCTTCCGCATCCTTGCCAGGTGCGCTCATTCCATGTCAACCCATTTGTCGCGATCCATGAAACGTCCGAAGCGTGGAGTCCCCGAGGGACTCTGGCAGCGATGCCCTGGTTGCCAAGCCGCGATCTTTCGCGAAGAGGCCGAAAAGCGGCTGAACCGCTGCCCCGAGTGCGACTATCACTTCTATGTGTCGGCTCGCGATCGAATTGCGCAAGTGCTTGACGAAGGTTCCTTTGAAGAGTGGGATGCGGACCTGACGCCGCTAGATCCGCTCGAGTTTCGCGATAAGAAGCCGTATGCCGAACGGCTGGTGGCAGAGCAAGAACGCACCGGGCTGCGCGATGCCGCTTTGACCGGGATGGGCATGATTCGAGCTCGTCGCGTGGCGTTTGGTGTCACGGACTCGGCTTTCATCATGGGCAGTATGGGGTCGGTCGTTGGCGAACGATTGACACGTTTGACCGAACGCGCGACCGCTCAGGGCCTGCCGCTGATCATCGTCAGCGGTTCTGGCGGTGGCGCCCGCATGCATGAAGGCATCCATTCGCTCATGCAAATGGCCAAGGTGTCGGCTGCCCTGGCGCGGCACGACGCTGCCGGCGGTCTGTTCATTTCTGTACTGACCAATCCTACAATGGGTGGTGTGGCAGCGAGTTTTGCGTCGCTGGGAGATGTTGTGTTTGCTGAACCCAAGGCTCTCATTGGCTTTGCGGGGCCGCGAACCATCAAGGCGACAATTCGTATCGAGCTTCCCGAGGGCTTTCAGACCAGCGAATTCCTGCTGGAGCACGGGTTTGTCGACCGAATTGTGTCCCGTGACCGCCTAAAGAGCGAAATTGCGCGAGTCATCGATTATTGTGGGAAGTAGTCGCTGAGTTAGACGCGCGCGGAACTCTTTGCACCGCTCGTTCGCCTCTCCGCTGTATCGCTCCTAGAATCCGCTTCGTTGGGTTGTGCATGGGTATTTTCGATCGGTTCCGGTCGTTGCTCGACGGCAAGCTGAACGTCGATCAACAGTATGAACTGCTGCGCTCCGCCGTTTCCGGCACGATGTCCTCGTTCTATATGGCCAAGGACAAGCGGACCGGCGAAGTCGTAGGGCTTAAGATTCTTGACACCGAGAAGACGACCTTCTTCGAATCGCGGTTCAAAGGTCTGAGCAAACCGACCGAAGGCGAGATCGCTCAGTAACACGACCAC
>JAGQPK010000732.1 GCA_020426755.1 Planctomycetales bacterium | reverse complement strand
CGGGTATAATCGGCGGTTTCTAATAAGTGGGTGACCGACCCGCTTGTCACACGGAGGCAAGGGTGCCTGACGGAATCGCCACGTTGTCGCTGGAGCCGTTGGCTCGCAAGACAAAACGTGCGTCGCGGCCGACGATGCATGCATCTGGAGTGCTGCGCGAATTCGTCTTGGGTCCCGAAAACGATTTGCTTCAACGAGCGATCGGTCTTCATCAACCGGCACCTGCCGCCGAATCGACGGATGACTCTCAGCCGCACGTCACGCGTGCGTTGTTACACGTCGACATGGTACCACTCCTGATTCACGGGCCACTGGGCTTTGGCAAAACCCAATTGCTACAGGCGATCGCGGCGACCTGGTCGCGTGAACGGGGCAACCAGCGCACGATGCTCACGACTGGCGGCGACTTTGCCCGCGCCTATGCCACGGCCGCCAAACTGGATGACTTGCCACGTTTCTTGCAACGTCTGCAACGCGTGGAACTGCTGCTCATCGACGACCTGGACGAATTGGCCCGCAAAGCCGGAGCGCAGAACCAGTTGTCGATCGTCTTGGACCATCGACAACGCCACGACCGTCCGGTCATTATGGCCGCTCAACAGCCGCTCCGATTGCTCAACTTGAACGCTCGACTTACCAGCCGTATCGCCGGTGGCCTCGTCGTGCCACTCAAATTGCCGACGCAAGCCACGCGCCGACTGATCGTCGATCGCTTGTGCAGCGAATTGGAATTGAAGCTGACCGAAGCCGCTCGCGTTCGACTTAGTGAAATCGAGCCTGCCACGGTCACACAACTCGTGCAGAACGTGCATCAACTTCACTTGAAACTGACAGAGCCTCATCTTCTGGGGCAGCGTAACGCCAGCACACCTGTCGATGAAACGCAGATTGACGAACTTGTGCAGATTACACCGCCACCAGCGGTCGACCCGCGCGACATCGTGCGACTGACCGCTCAGTATTTTGGGCTCAAGCCACGCAATTTAACGGGCGCATCGCGTCGCAAGATGGACGTGTTGGCACGCAGCATTGCGATGTTCTTGATGCGAGAGCTAACGCCACGCAGCTTTCAACAGGTGGGCAATGCGTTTGGTAAACGGGATCACACGACGGTGATGCACGCTTGCAAGAAAGTGGAAGGACAGAAGCAAAGCGACGCACTCACGCGCAATGCGTTACGCGAAGTCACCAGCTTGGTGGTCGCCGCCGCCGCTTCAGCGACGCGTGATAATCGCAAGCCGCGTGTGGCAGCCAGCGGATGAAGTCCGGTGGATAAATCGTCGATCGACTGTCGACAAATCGGTTCACTTGACGACCGTTTTGACGAGTCGAAACATCGCTGTCGATGGATGTCGATAGCGGCCCACTTTAACGACAACGAATCGACAGACAATCGACAACAGATAAACAGGTTTTCCACGGGTGGTGAGGGCGTTGAAAAGGGACAATAATCCCTAGCCTGACAGGACTTGCGACAGAGGAGTTGAAGTTGTCGACAACGATCGGCGACGCACTCCTACTACTACTACTTTTTATTTCAATACATTGAAGAGCACACGATGAAGATCACTTGCAATCGAGGACTCTTGCAAACGGCGTTTCAAACGGCGGCCACCGTAGTGCCTTCACGCAGTCCAAAACCTGTGCTGCAAAACGTGAAGATGGAAGCGACCTCAGATCGCGTCACGTTGATTGCCACAGACATGGAAGTCGGCATTCGTATCGACGTTCCTGATCAACAAGCTGAAATTCCGGGCAGTGCGTTGCTTTCGGTCGCACAGTTTGGCTCGATTCTGCGAGAAGCCAACGACGAGTCGCTCACGATTGAGGCCGACGGACAAGGCATTTTGGTGCGTGGCGAACGGAGCCGGTTCAAGCTGCCTTCGGGAAATCCCCAAGAGTTTCCCGATGTCGCCGAGTTTTCCGAATCGAACTACTTCACCATCGGTGGACGTCTCTTCAAGGAACTCATTCGCCGGACGCTCTTTGCCACCGATGCGGAAAGTAGTCGTTACGCTCTCGGTGGCATCTTGCTGGAGTTCGATGAGGATCAAGTCACCGCCGTGGCCACCGACGGACGACGCTTGGCGAAAATGAGCGGCCCGTTGGGTAGTGAAGGCAATCCCAGCTCCGGTGACTCGATGACAATCGTGCCGTCACGCAGCATGCAATTGATCGAACGAGCTCTGATGAACACCGACGCCGACGTCCATTTGGCGACACGTGGCAACGATTTCATGGTCCGTTGTCCCACCGCCACCGTGACGACTCGTCTGGTCGAGGGCCGTTTCCCGCGTTGGCGTGATGTGCTGCCGAATCGTCCTGAAGCGATCTTGATCGACATGACGGTGGGACCGTTGCTCAGTGCTTTGCGTCAAGCGGCGATTGTGACCAGTGGAGAAAGTCGCGGCATCGATTTTGTCTTTGGCGAAGGTGCGCTGACCCTGCGTGGTTTGACGGCGGACATCGGTGAATCGGAAATTCAAGTTCCCATCGCATACGACGGAGAACTGATCTCGATGTGTCTCGATCACCGCTACGTCGCTGATTTTCTCAAAGTGCTCGATGGCGGTCGCAACTTTACGCTCAATATCGTCGATGGCGACAGTGCGGCGTTTTTCGAGACGGACGATGGCTACGGTTATGTCGTCATGCCATTGGCGCGTGATCGAGCCGCTCGCCCGAAGACTCAGGAGGCAGCCGCGCACTAGTGCCGTGCGGATGGCTGTTAAACCTTGCGCTACGACAAGTACAACAAGCGAAAACGCTCGGACGAAGAAGAGCGGAAGCGGCGCGAACCACGTCGTATGGGCGATCTGCTGCCCATGCTGATGGCGCGGCGCGGGTACGCTCGCATGCTGGCGGCCGATCAGTTCGCCGATGCTTGGGAACAAGCGAGTGGTCGGATGGCCGGCTTGAGCCGCGCGGGGAACGTGCGGCGAGGTGTGTTGGAAATCTTCGTCAAGAATTCGCTCGTGTTACAGGAACTCACTTTTCAAAAGCAGCAACTACTTCGCACGATGCAAGAGTTGTTGCCCGACCAATCGATTCGAGACCTGCGTTTCAGCGTCGGCCATCTCGAATAGCTTCTACGCTTCTTCACATTGAAACCGTACGCAACGATGCGTAACAAGGTACGGAATACTCATGACTGATACTGATCAACCTAACGACGAATCGCAGCAACCACAGCCGGGGCCGGATGCCCAGCCAAGTGACAGCTCGCAGCCAACCAATGATGCGCAGGCAGATGCTCGTTCTACCCCTGGCGCCGCCAAGGGTGATGCCGACTATTCGTCCAAGAATCTGCAGCACTTGTCGGATCTTGAACACGTGCGTGAAC
>JAGQPK010000731.1 GCA_020426755.1 Planctomycetales bacterium | reverse complement strand
TCGTCACGGTAAACGTCGCGCGCAAGCGCCGCAGACGCCAGAGCCGACTTCGAACGACGCACCAACGGGACTTACGCGCCACTTTCAGATTGGCAGTGCCACCGTTGACTTTGATACCTTTGAAGTCGTCAATGGAAAGCACACGCAACAGATGACGCCGCTGGAGATCAAGCTGCTGCAACACTTGATCCTGAGCGAAGGTCGCATCGTTTCTCGCCAGGAACTTTTGGAAGAAGTCTGGGAGCAACCGGGTTACTTGCAAACACGAGCGCCCGATCAGTTCATCCGGCGTTTACGTAAGTTGTTCGAAGCCAATCCGTCCGAACCTCGCCACTTCATCACCGTGCGGGACGCGGGCTACCGGTTCATTGAGAATCCAGCCGACGTCGATAATCAAACTTCCGACGACGACGAAGTTGCCGACGAGGAATCAAAGACATAGTCGCAAATACACCACAGCCAACCAGGTTCGTCGCGCTCGGTTCCGGCACCGATTGTACGTGAGCCACTGCAGGGACCGCCGTCGCATCGTAACCTCGGTTGAAAGCAGCCACGAGGTCGCTCGAATTGAAATCGCCATCGCCATTCCAGTCGCCCGACGTCCACGTCGCATTATCGTCGATCAGATCTTCATACAGTCCGAACTGAAAAACCTGCACCAAATCATCCGTGGCGAAGTAACCATCCAGATTGGCATCGCCACTACGTGTATTCAGAACGAAGTTCAAAAGGTACTCGCGGTCACCGTCAGTCACTGCTCCATCGCGATCATAGTCGAACGCCAAGTCAGTACCGCCGGTGGCCAAGACTTGGGTCATCTCGTTAATCGCCGTCAGCGCATCCGTCAGCGCCGTCGCTTCGTCACACCCCACCGGCGATGCACAGCCGCGTGTGGCTGCATGAAGGTCCAAGACGATCTGCCACGGCAGTTCCAGAAGTGATCCGTTCGCGCGGCTCAGCAACTCAACGACATTACTTCCATCCAAGTCGGCGCGTTTAATCGTCATCAATCCGTTGTCAACCCAATACACGTGGTTGCGTTCAACGTCCAAAGCCACGCCGTGCGGTGCGGCGAATGATGGTGAAGCGACGTGCCACGTTTCGATTTCGGTCCCGTCCAGATTGGACTTCTGCAACAAATCGGTTTGTCGGTCGGCCCAATAGAGCTTATCGTGCACTAGATCGAGATCGATACCGCGCGGCAATGAGAGACCGGTCGTGATCACATCTTCGATTTGTGTGCCATCGAAGTTCGAACGTTGAATCTTGTCGGTGCCGTAATCGGACCAATACAGCTGACTTCTTTGGGGGTCAATCGCCAGGAAATACGGATCGCCCAAGTTCGTGACAATTTCACGCTGATTCGAGCCGTCAAGATCCGCCCGACTGATGCTGTTCTCATTCGCATCAGCCCAAAACATCTGGTTACCGGGCACATCCAGGACAATGCCGGCGGGGAACGAGAGACCGCTGGTGACCAAGTCTTCGATGTGCGAACCATCGAGCCGACTGCGTTGAATCTTGTTGTGGCCGTTGTCCACCCAATAAATCTGTTCGTGTTGGTAGTCCACCGCGACCCCGCGCGCTTCGCCCAGACCGGAGACGAGCGTCTCGACGATTGTGCCATCCAGGTTCGCACGGCGGATCGTGTTTGAACCGCGGTCCGACCAATACATCTTGTCGCGTCCAACACCGTGCGCTGTCGTCGCTAGAAACGTCATACCGAGCAAGCAGCAGACGAAATGCATTCCGCGAGTTTTGACGCGCATGCGAAGATCCTCCAGATTCACGGTAACTCGGTTGGCGCGATCGAGTAATCTACCCAAACTAACGTCTGCGTACGGCAATTGCCACGCGATTCTCGCCGACCACCATTCGACTACCTGCCAAGTCGTCGTTTTCGTTCCAATAAAAAAACCCAGGCCGAAGCCTGGGTTCTTGGCGGCACAGAGCGTCACGTTTTATTGAGCGTCTGCGATAGAACTCAATGTGACGTCGCCCAGTTGGATGTTTCAGATCGTAAACCGACCGAGTTTTCCCGATCAGCGTGAGCCGACGGCCTGACGCTGCTTCTTCGCTTTACGCTTGGGAGAGCGTTCTTGCTTGTCCGTACCGCGTTTGTAGTCGACGACGTCCCAAGCCAAACCGCAGAACTGCAGCATCCGAATGGCCATGAAAGTCATGTCGACTTCCCACCAACGATGACCGTGGGCAGCCATGCGAGGAAAAGCGTGGTGATTGTTGTGCCAGCCTTCGCCGTAAGTGATCAGTGCGACCCACCAGTTGTTAGTGCTTTGATCGGTCGTCGCGTAATTGCGGTAGCCCCACATGTGGCTGGCCGAATTCACAAACCAGGTGGCGTGCAACACGAAGCAGAGGCGAACAAACATTCCCCACACAACCAGCGAAATCGCCAGCGGGTGCCCGCCGTACTGATAACCAATCGCGTACAACGCGGCTGCCAGCACGAAGTGCCAAAACAGAAATGTCGTTTTCATGAATTGCAGGAACCCGTCGCGTTCCATGTCGGGTGCCCAATGCGCAATGTGGACCTTGTGGACATCCTTCGGATACTGCCAACCTAGCCACAACATGTGGCTCCACCAGGGACCATCGAGGGGCGAATGCGGATCACCTTCCTGATCGCTGTTCGCATGGTGCTTCCGGTGATTGGCTACCCAGTCGATGGCCGATCCTTCGCCCGCCAAGCCACCCAAGAACGCCAACGTCCAACGGACCGGCTTGTTCGTTTGGAAACTCATGTGCGTGAAGTAACGGTGGAAGCCCAGGCAAATTCCGATGCCGCCCGTCAACCAATGTAAGAAGACGGTCAGAGCGAGTGCTTGCCAAGTGAAGAAAAACGGAGCCGCGATCGCGCCGCCGTGCAACACGACCAACCAAACCAAGGTCGGCCAATCAATAGCCGAACGAGTGGAATCGGCCAAGCGACCGTCGGTAGCCGGGTCGCGGCGACCACGAGTCGGTTCCGTCGTGCGCGGTGGTCGAGGAACGACATCCGATGCCGTTTCGCAACGCAGATCAGTGGCCGTCGTTGACAATCGATCCATAAACTTTGATTCCTTATCAGCTCAGGTCGCTCGCTCCCGAGCAACCTCGCCAAGTTACCAGTTCGCACGATACCTAAGGGCGTGACGAACGTACCTTTTCAATCGGTTGAATTCTAAGCTAGCTCAGTCCCCATCGTGTTTCGCCCGTGTTGCACTCATGTAATAGTTGTGTATGCGCTCGCGGCGGTGGTAGCACGTTCGCCGCAAAGCGCCAGCCACATGGCACTCAGTTTAGTTGTGCGCTGCTGTTCCCCCTCCCACAGTTGGGCGGCAGCCGCGG
>JAGQPK010000730.1 GCA_020426755.1 Planctomycetales bacterium | reverse complement strand
TCTGTTCGAGATTAACGAAGCTTTTGCTGCCGTGACACTTGCTGCGGAGCGGGCACTGAAGATTCCGGCAGACAAGGTCAATATCTTCGGCGGTGCGGTGTCGCTCGGTCATCCCATCGGCTGCAGCGGGACTCGCATTCTGGTCACGCTCTTGAATGCCTTGGAACGAACCGGCGGACGTCGCGGCGTGGCATCACTTTGCATTGGGGGTGGTGAAGCGGTGGCAGTGGCAGTGGAACGAATCGTTTAATTCGGCCAAGCGTCAGCGGCTGACACGGTGATGTCAGCGTGTGCTAACGCAAAATGACCGAGAAGATGAGGTGAAAACCATGACTGCTCGTAACGGTGACCATGTGAAGGAGATGGCAGCAGCTAACGACGCCATCGTCCAACCTTGGCTCGACTATTGGATGAAGCTCTTCGAGCAAAACTCTCAATGGACGCAGATGCTAATGGCGGGGATGCCGCCCACCATGGACTTCAACCAGGCCCGTCAACAGTGGCTCAAGACGATGTCCACAAGTCTCGACGGCTACCTGCGCTCACCCGCGTTTCTGGATGCCATGCGTCGTACGGCCGACATGTCGACGGCGACGAAAACAAACACGGATGCCATGAAGTTGGAGGTGACTCGTCAGATCGGAATTCCGCACAGCGAAGACATTCGCGGTCTGTTTGAACGATTAGAATCGGCGCACGAACTCGTGATGGAACGCTTGGCAGCCATCGAAGTCCGTTTGTCGTCAATGGAAAGTAAGCTGACAACCAAAACAAAGGATACTGGGGGGCGTCAGAAATGACCGACACGACTCAAGGCGGCGACGGAGCAATCCTGGATTTCGATCTCACAGGCAAGGTGGCACTGGTCACGGGTGGGTCGCGCGGTATCGGCAAAAGCATCGCGTTGACGCTTGCTGCCAGAGGTGCCGATGTAGCCATCAACTGCAACACCGGCGGGCAGTTGGCTGAAGCGGTGTGCGAAGAGATCCGGCAGTTGGGGCGGAAAGCGGAGTTTTACCCGCACAATGTTGGAGACGAGTCGGAAGTGGAAAAGATGCGTGACGAAATCCTGCGTGATTTTGGCCGCATCGACATTCTTGTCAACAACGCGGGCATCACACGCGACAAGTCGTTCAAGAAGATGACGCGTGAGATGTGGGATGCCGTGATCAACGTCGATTTGACCGGCGTGTTTTTGGTGACGAAGCAGTTCGTCGATCCCATGGCCGAACGCGGTTGGGGACGCGTCATCAACATTGCGAGTGTGATTGGTGAGATCGGTAACTTTGGCCAAACCAACTACGCCGCGGCCAAGGGAGGGCTGATCGCTTTTTCAAAAGCTCTCGCGCGAGAGTACGCCAAGAAAGGTGTGACGGTCAACACGGTCGCGCCTGGCTTTATCAGAACGGAAATGACGGACGCTGTGCCCGCTGAAGCGCTGAAGGTCGTAACCGACTCGACACCGCTGGGGCGGCTCGGCTTGCCGGCCGAAGTTGCGGCGGGTGTCGCCTTCCTGGCTTCCAATGCTGCTTCTTACGTGACCGGCCACGTACTGGATATCAACGGCGGTTATGCCATGTAAGTGGCACTCCGCAACGAGACACTTTTGATTAAGGACCTCGGGTAATGGCTGCTTCATTTTTTGACTACGCTTTCGACATGCAGAAAAAAGCATGGGATGAAGGCTTCAAGCAATGGAATCGGCTCCTCAATGTGCCCAACGTAATGGAGCATGCGACCCAGCCGCGGATCAACACGACGCCACACGATGTGGTTTACGAAAAGGATTCGCTGAAGCTCTATCACTACCGCCGGGATACTCCCGCCGTGGTTCGCGAGCCGGTCGTCGTGTGTTACGCACTAGTGAACCGGCCGTATATTCTCGATCTACAGCCGGACCGTAGTGTCGTGCGCAGGCTGCTTGATGCCGGGCTGGATGTCTATCTGATCGATTGGGGTGTGCCGACCGCTGCGGATCAGGCACACACCTTGCACGACTACATCTGCTGCAGCATTCGCAAAGTCGTCGATGAAGTGCGACTTTGGTCAGGGACACCCAACGTCAATATCCTCGGGTACTGCATGGGCGGGACGATGTCGACGCTTTACACATCTCTGTACCCCGACACCGTCAAAAACTTGGCCCTGATGGCCGCCCCAATCGATTTTAGCGCCGAAGATTCACTGTTGCATCTTTGGACCAAGGAGGAAAACTTCGACGTCGACCGACTGATCGACGCCTACGGCAATTGCCCAGCGACCTTTTTGCAGTCGACGTTCCAATTGATGAAGCCCGTACAGAACTTCATCGAAAAGTATGCGGGGTTCGTCGAGAACATGCACGACGATCGGTTCCTCGAAAACTATTTCGCCATGGAAAGGTGGACGAACGATAACATTCCGGTGGCTGGTGAGACGTTCCGTGAGTTCGTCAAATGTTTCTATCAACGTAACCAAATTGTCAAAGGTGAGTACCGCCTCGGCAACGAGAAAATCGACCTCAAGAACATCACTTGTCCGCTGCTCTTGTTGGCCGCCGAGTTCGATCATTTGGTTCGCCCCGAGTCGACGTTTGGCATCATCCCGCACGTCGGTTCCAAGGATATTGAAAAGAAGGAAATCCGAGCCGGGCACGTTGGCTTAGCCGTTAGTTCGAAGGCTCATAAAGCCTTCTGGCCGGAAGCTGCCAAGTGGTTTGTGGAGCGGTCGACACCCATCGAGGCCGGCTGAAGGGATAAGTCACGCACGTCCGACGTTGGTTCAGCTGCGCAAGCAGTCGAGCCATTCGGAATGATTACAGGAACGCGTACTATGAATATCAAGAATCGTGTGGCGATGATTACCGGCGGCGGCAGCGGCATCGGACACGCCGTAGCGCTGGAACTGGCAAATCGAGGCGCGCGGGCCGTCGTGTTGGTTGACTTGAGCGACAACGTTCACGAAGTCGCCAAAGAAATCAATAAAGAGGCAGGCCGTGCCGTGGCGGATTCAATCCAAGGCGACGTTACCAAAGACGATTTTCGCCGTCATTGTTTTGATGTCGCGACGGAGAAGTTCGAGGTGCCTCGCATCTGTATCCCGGCCGCAGGTATCGCGCGGGATGCGCTGTCCGTCAAGATTGACAAAGAAACGGGTGTGCCAAACATCTATGCGCGGGAACTCTTCGAACAAGTGCTCGAAATCAATTTGGTCGCCCCCACGTACTGGGCGCTGGAAACGATTGCACGAATCGCTCAACAAAGATTTCGCGATGGGCTGGGACGCTGGGATCCGAACGAAGACATGCAAGGTGCCATCGTGCTGATCGGATCCGTCTCGTCCCAAGGCAACAAGGGGCAGCTCTCCTACG
>JAGQPK010000072.1 GCA_020426755.1 Planctomycetales bacterium | reverse complement strand
AATATCGAATTTTGAATATCGAATTTTGAGTGTTGAGTGTTGAGTGTTGAGTGTTGAGTGTTGAGTGTTGAGTGTTGAAGTCTTCACTTCGAAATTCAACATTCGATATTCGCCCGCGTTACCTGAGCGGTTCTGCAGGATCGTCGACTGGCACTGGCTGGGGCTTGTCCAAGTCGAAGTTCGGCAATTCGTTCGAGTTGGCGGCGTTTGGCAGATTCAGTGCGGCGGGGTTTTCCTGCAATTCCTGCAGCTCTCTCCACGCCTTCTTTTCGCGATAGCTTTCCAACTCCTTCGACAACTGTTCTTCGGTGTCGTCGCTCACTGCTTTCTCCGACCACTTGATGGCTTCATCGAAGTTGCCGGTCTCAGCGTAGGCGGCTGCCAGCGTGCTGATCATGTGAGGCAGTTTGAACTCGGTCAGGTCGCACGCTTTCTGCGCGATCTCAATCGCTCGCTTACCATCGCGTACTTCATCGCGCGGTGAAGTTGCGAGCACCCAGGCCAGGTTGTTCAGGATGCCTGGATCGTCGGGCGTCAGTTTCATCGCGGCTTCGTAATCTTGAATGGCTTCAGCGTGTTTGCCTACGCTTAGGTAAGCATCGCCGCGACGACGCAGCGCGGGTTGGAAGTCGGGCGTTGCGGTGAGTATCTCCGTGTAGGTTTCGATCGCCTTGCGTGGACGTTGATCCAATTCGTAATAGGTGCCCATCTGAAGTTTGATATCGGCCACACCTGCCGCGTTTTCATTCTCGCTGCGACGTAAGAGTTGTTGCAGATCGCCGATGGCTTCACCGAAGCGATTTTGCGCGGCATAGACTAGGCTGCGCAAGAGAATCGCTTGCGGCAGGCCGGGCTGCAGTTGGAGTGCCCGGTTGATGTCGCTTTGCGCCAAGTCCATTTGCTCTTGCGCCAGTCGCAGGCGTGCGCGAGACAAGATTCCATTCAGATATCGCGGGTTGATACGGATCGCCTGATTCAGATTATCGATTGCCGCGTCCAGGTCACCGCGTTCTTCGGCGATGCGGGCGCGAAGTTCAAAAGCGACCAGCGCGTTGGGATCGTTCTCGGTGATCTTGTCGAGATGTTCGATGGCTTCGTCGTACTGCTTCAATTGACGGAAGGCTTGCGCGATGAACTGATGAGCGACGACGTCGTCCGGGTTTTGCTCCAACAGTTGACGTAGATCGCTCAGCGCTTTTTCGGTTTCACCGGTGGACAGATAGAACAGTCCCCGTGTCCGCCAGGCATCGAAGTTACGCGGATTCAATTCAATCGCGACGTCGAGATCTTTTTTCATCTCGTCGTGATTTTCGTGGAGACGTGCGCGAGTGAGGTGTGCCTCCGAGAGATTATCGGGATCGTCCTCGAGCAATGCGATGGCTTGATTCACCTTCGCGAGCGCCTCGGCCCGGTCACCGCCCGGCAATGAAAGCAAACGGGCCAGCAGCAGCTGGGAACTCGCCATCTTGGGCCGCAATTCGAGCGCGCGATTGAGCTTCGGCAGGCAGAGCTTACGGATGTCGGGCCACTGCGGATTCGGCGGTTGCTGATCGAAGATGACTCGGCAAAGTCGCGAGCATTCTTCGTAGAGCGTCGCGCTCAGCAGGTCTTCGGCATACGTCTTGTTGTCGTCGTCGAGTCCCTTGGTCAGTGCCGATTCGCAGAGCTCGACGACCTTTTCCAGATCCTGCAGTTGCCTGGCCGACAGTTTCGTCGTCGTCGCGTCATTTAAGTCCTGAAGGCCTGGGGCCTCGTCCTGACAGCGGCCGGTGCTGGACAGCGATAGGCAGAGGCACGCTACGACGGTGATTCGAGCGAGCCAAGTCGACGCACCATGGATTGCACGAACAAGGGCGGCACGAACGAACGAAGAAGTCATCGTGAGGAAACTCCACGGTGAGGTATGCGAGCGGCAGCCGGCCAAGTCGTCGGCGCCGCTCGGTGATGCAGCGGTAGGCAACGCGACAGGTGAACCGTTTTCACCTCGCCGCGCAAACTCATTATGACGGTGTCGATCGGTGTCGACCAGGGAGATTTTATGCTTAGCTGACGCTGGCTTGAGTCCAAACGCCGTCGATCGATCTCCACATCGTCCCGTTCGGATTCGCATTTCGCAGTTCTGGGGGCAATCGGTGCGGTCGCACATTGTCATAGCATTGCAGCATGGCGAACCGCACCAGTGAGGCCGGGATACCGACGGCCGTGAAACCCGGGTGACCGGTGGCAGGGAAGGGACCGCCGTGATTCATCGCCGGCGACACGGCAACCCCGGTTGGCATCTTGTCGTTCAACAACCGGCCAACTCGTTGCCGTAGCTCGGGAGCCAGCAGATCATAAGCGGCATCATCGGTGCCATTGCGATCGGAATAGATACAACCGGTCAGGTTGCCCTCTAAGGTCGGAATCAATTGATGAATCTGCTCCACCGACTCGGCGACGACCAACAGCGTGCAGTTGCCGAAGGCTTCGGTTTGCAGCACGTGCGGGTGGCTGAGAAATTCTGCGGCCGTCGTGCGAAGCAAGGTATTGCCACAACAGAATCGATCCTGCGGTTCGGGCAATGGGCCGCCGGTGAGCCGTTGTGCACCCGAGTGTTCCAGCACTTCAATGCTTTCTACCAGACTCGTTTGGACGCCGGCTGACAGTAACGTGCCGACCGCAGCCTGTTGATAGCGTGTCGCAAGTTCTGCGATCAACGATTCGGTTTCCGCTCCTGCCAATAGCACGATCATGCCGGGATTTGTGCAGAACTGTCCTGTTCCCATCAGCGCACTGGTCGTAAGTTCGGCGACAAGTTCATCCGCGCGTTCCTTGACGGCACCGGGCAGAATGATCACGGGGTTCACGCTCGAAAGCTCCACATAGATTGGCTTGCCGGCGGCGTCGGCGGCGCCCTTCAGTTTCAACCCGGCCAAACGAGCGCCGGTGTAGCCGGTCGCGCCCACGCGCGCGTCGCTAACCAAATGTTCGCCATCTTCGTGCGCGGTACGGTACAGCAATTGGACCGTGGCGCGCGGCATCTGAGTCTCCTCGATGGCCTGCAGTGCGATTTCGGCAAACAACCGCGTCGTGCCTGGGTGACTGGAATTCGCTTTGCCGATTACGGGATTGCCGGCCGCGATGGCGGCAGCAAAGTCACCGCCCGCCACACTGTTGAAGGCGAACGGAAAGTTGTTGGGGCCAAAGACGCAGACGGGACCGAGCGCGGCGTAGTAAGAACGAATTCCGTTCTGAGTGTCGATCGTGGCCATCCGCCAAGATCCTTCGCGGGCTGCGGTGGCGGCCTGCTTCAATTGATTGACCGTGCGCGGAAGTTCCGCATCAGCCAGTCGTGGCGACTTAGGAAGCGCCGTTTCGTCGTGAGCCATGTCGATTAGTTCGGCTTGACGATCGAGCATCCGAGCGGCGTAGGTTTCGAGAAACGCTGCGATCTGCTCGGGCGGCAAGCGACGCAATTCAGTGGCGGCCAGAGCGGCGGCGTCGAGCGCGGCGTCGCAATCTGCCCAGGTGCTCACAGGGTACTCGTCGGGAAGCCACTTGCGCGTCGCTGGATTGCAGGCTTGAAACGTCGCCTTGGCTTCCGCCGGACGCCATTGTCCATCAATGAGGACCGGGTGGACTTGGGGTGCCATGGGAATTCCTTTGCTAGATAGATCGGATCATCAGATCGATCCGACGGATTGGACAGAACGGGCGCATCCGACCGATCGTTATCCTCTTAAATTGCTCTCAACCTTGTACGACCGAATTACGCAGGGTGCCGATGCCGTCGATATCAATCTCAACGTGATCGCCGGACATCATTGTGAACTCACGGTCGGGAACGATGCCGGTTCCGGTCATCAACATCACGCCACACGGAAATGAATTGTCACGGCCCAACCAGTGGATCAGATCTTCGAAGGT
Organism: Planctomycetales bacterium; assembly: GCA_020426755.1. GTDB lineage: Bacteria > Planctomycetota > Planctomycetia > Pirellulales > Pirellulaceae > JAGQPK01. Next base: position 8,540 of record JAGQPK010000072.1, on the reverse strand, counting down.
GCGCGCCATTTCGGAGATGGCCGTGCTGCCTTGATAAACCGTCTCCTTCCCGCGGACCACGCGCAGACGAATCTGAATCTCCTCCCGCGGCGGCATCGATTCGATCAAACAGATGCAAGGTCCCAAGCTGCAGGATTCGTTGTAAACCTTGGCTTGAGGCAAGTAGAGCGGATTTTCGCCTTCGATATCACGGCTGCTGACATCATTGCCGACCGTCATGCCGACGAGTCTCATCCGCGAGTTCATGACGAGTGTAAGTTCGGGTTCGGGCACGTTCCAGCAGGAGTCACTGCGAATGCGGATCGCACCACCGTGGCCGACGACGCGATGCGGCGTCGCCTTGAGAAACAACTCAGGCCGTGGTGAGACGTAGACGCGATCGTAGCAGGAGGCGGCGGCTTCCGATTCCTCCATCCGCGCGGCTTTGCTCCGTTTGTAAGTGACCCCGGCGGCCCAGACTTCTTGTTGATCGATCGGCGGCAGGAGCTTCACCGCATCCAGCGACACCGCGTTGTTGTCGTCGCGCAGGAAATCGATCGTGGGGAGAATTTCGTCGAGCTCCAACAAGTCAGCCAACGACTTGACATGGCCGGTTTCAAAACGCAACGGCACGATCCCTTGGCGTTCCGACAGGATGCCGACGGTTTCACGACCGTCGCGGCCTAAATACTTGATCAACTTCATCGTGAGTCCTTAACTTTAACTGGCAACGCGATCGCTGCTGATGCCGCGCAGTTCGCACACGCGGATGCTGATTGCGGCGGCGCGATCTGGACGCGCTACGGGTTGTCTTGCTCGGATGCCATGGGGCTGCTGCGCGCCGTCGCCTGAGTTGGCCACGGCGGTGCCCAGTCGGCAGGGACCGGCGTACCACATTCCGGGCACTTCACACGTCTGCCCAACAACGTCGCGGGCAGGATACAGCTTTCCCCGCAGCCCGGACAGTTGATCGAATATCGTGATTTCTCGAATGGATATTGCGACCAGATCTCCTGTGGGAGTGCGGGCAGGTGGAAATCGAGCGGATCGAATTGTATCAACATCTCGCGCGTCAGCGGCGACTGATCGGCAATTCGATTCGACAAACGGCGAATCGCGTCTTCGAACCAGTTGCGGATGAGCCGCCCGTTGCCAAAATGTTCATCTCTTTGTTCGTACGACCATTGGAGTCCGATCAGCAGACGGTGGCGAACTTCGGCGGAGAGTCGATAGTGGTGACGCTGGCAAAGTCGCCCGAGAATCTGGGCGAGTTCGGTCGGTGCATAATCATTGAAATCCAGCGTCCGATTGAAACGCGACGACAAGCCGGGATTCGTGCGCAGCAGTCGCTCCATCGGCTCGGGGTAGCCCGCCAGGATCACGGCGAGCCGATCGCGATTGTCTTCCATCCGCTTGAGCAACGTTTGCAGCGCTTCACGCCCGTAGGCGTCGTCAGTCCCCTCGCCGACCAAGCTGTAGGCCTCGTCGATAAACAGCAGCCCGTCCATCGCCTGATCAATCAACGCGTGCGTCTTCGGCGCGGTTTGGCCGGCATATTGCGCGACAAGTCCCGAGCGGTCGGTTTCCACCAAATGGCCGCTGTCCAAAATGCCCATGGCGCGATAGATCTGACCGATGATCCGCGCGACGGTCGTTTTGCCTGTACCCGGGTTGCCTTGGAAGACCAAGTGCAAGCTGATCGGGGTTGTCGGCAGCCCCGCCTCGCGACGCACTTTCTGCACCTTCAAATAGTTGGCCAGCGACCGCACTTCTTGTTTGATATTGTCGAGTCCGATGAGCGTGTCGAGCTGTTCCAGTGCCTGCTCGAGCGACAACACGGGTTCAGCCGTCGCGGTCGGCGCGTTGCGATTGGGTGTCGGCGATTGGGCGTGTGCTTCTGCCTGCGGGGCGCGGCCAGATTCACGAGCGGTCGAACGCGACACGCCGGGGACGGGAGGCGGTTGCGGGGGCGGGTCTGGAGACGGCAGTTCGTGCAGCAACCGCGTGAATGTTTCCTCCAGCGTTCGCAGTCGCACAACTTCGCTGTCCCGCGTTTCCCCGTCAACTTTGGCAATCAGGTGAGCCAACCGCGTCACGATGCTTTGCAGATGCCCGATTGAATCACGCAGCGGCCGATATTCGATGAACGGCTGAATCACGCCGCGTAACGATAACTTGGCGGCACGAATGTTGAGCTCCTGCATGGCCGTTCGGAGCGCCGATCCGGATAGCTTGCGGTCCCAGAGATGTTCGAGCAGGCACTGCGCTAGTCGCCGTTCCTCGGGCTGCCACTGCTGATCCGCCAAGGCGATATCCAGATAAACCTTGATCAACAGCCCGCGATGCAGATCGTCCAGCCACTCGAACACGCCCTGCTCATCCTTGCCCGTGCCGATCTTCATCGCCGCCATGCATCGCCGCCCGGCACTCAAATACAGTTCGCGGCAGTCAATCAGCGTCTGCGCGAACTCGGCCATTAATTGCGATGAGGGAGCTGCCATACGAGCGTTGCGCGTCGGTTGGGACGCAGAATCTCCGATCGAGGCGGGATTGAGTCATTGCTGGGCGAACGGCGCACCAGCGTCGTACCCAGATGGTAGCGCATTCGCTTGGACAGACGCAAGCTTGGGATGCCGTGTTCGACGGGCCACTTGATAAGCGGCGCCAGGGCCCGACCATCATAACCAAAAAAAAACGACCCGCTGGGTGTTCCACCGGGTCGTCGCGATCAGGGGTGGCTGAGGGGATTCGAACCCCCGACTTCCAGAGCCACAATCTGGCGCTCTATCCGACTGAGCTACAGCCACCATTTCGCAAGCCAAAAGTGTACGCATCGCCCGCCAAACGGTCAACGGTAGTGCCGCTAGATCGCTTACGACAACGTGTCTGGACCCTGCGCGTTGTTGGGGAGTCAGCTCTAAAACGAACCGCTTGGCTTCGTTCCTAAGCGGCAGCTGCGCGGGCGCACTCCAAACGATAGCCGTCGTCCCAGATCACTGTGGTTGTTCGAACGGAAACCAGTCATCCAGCGGCGATTCCGCCAATTCGACCAGGAAGTCACCGAGACGCTCGACGACAATCTCCATCATCCGCCGCCCCTTGTCGGCCGAGGCCGCTTGGGGTGGTGCGGCTCCTGAGTTCGTCGTTAGCAGATGCCACGGGCGAGTAATTGAGACCCAACCGGCTTGCAGTGCCTTGAGCCGGAGCTTGCGGGGAATTCCAGCGTCCGCGTCCAGTTCGCCATCCGCCCGATATCCGACCAGTTCGGGGAAGTAGGCCAGCGCGAACGACGTTTCCATTTCCCCGGCGTGATCCTCGCGATGTTCGAAGATCTGGTCATACTGGTCAGCGAAACATTGATACCAGTTGCACAGGAACACGTGGGCCGGCGATTTGCCATAGAGCTCACGCAACAGCGGCTTAAAGTCGTTGCCACCGTGGCTGTTGAGCAGTACGACCTTGCGAATGCCGCTTTGCACGAGCGAATCGATCAGGTCGGTGATCACGGCAAACAGCGTGCTCGGATTGAGATTCATCGCGAGGGGAAATTCACGCAAGTTCGTTTCCGTGCCGTAGGGCATCGTGGGGAGCAACACGACCGATGCCCCGCGTGCCGCGGCGGCTGCGCAAATGTGTTCACCGACAATCCGGCCCTCCAGTACGTCGGTACCGTAGGGCAGATGCAAGTTGTGCGGTTCCGTCGCGCCGAGCGGCAAGACGGCGACGTCGTACTTCTGTTGTTTCACGGTTGCATAGGTCTCGTGTAGCAGATTCCACGTCATCCGGCTTACTCCGTCAATTGAATTTGGTTAGATCGTTGAGTTCATTCCGGCCGCGACAAGTTGGGTAGGGCTTGCTCAAGTCGCTCTCGTGCTGCCGCGGTGACTTGCGTGCCGGTCAGGTCGAGCGTACGCAATCGGACCAGTGTGCGAAGTTGTTCGGCCCCGGTATCCGAGATCGACGTTCCCGACACCCACAGCGACTCCAGCTTATCCAGACCGGCCACGGTTTGCATCGCCTGGTCCGTGATCGCCGTGTTGCTTAGATCCAAATAAGCCAACTCGGGCGCACGAATTCTTGCCACCGTTGCGTCGCCAATTCGTGTGCGTTCCAAACTGAGCTGTGTCAGCGCGGTGGCTTGATCAAGTTGTTGCAGGCCGTCATCGGTGACTTGCGTGCCGAATAGGTCGAGCCAACGAATGTCTTGCCATTGTCTGAGCTGGGACAGTCCGTTGTTAGTAACTTGCGTGTTTCCCAGGGCCAATTCAGTGATGGCTGCTGCGGGATCCAAGGCCATTAGTTGGGCATCGTTGACTTGCAGGAATTCCAAGTACGCCTGTTCCAGCTCGGCGAAGGACGTACCCGTCAGTTGTGACAAGGTATCGGCAGTCGCATAGTCACGGTAGACTTCCGACAGGTAGTTCAACAAACTGCCACGCCAACGCCCGGCTTGGGCATGCACGAGAAAATGCGTCATGCCGGCCGACTGTGAATACAGTGCTTGTATGTCCTCGTGGCCTTGCAAGCTGGTTTGACTGAGCTGGATGAGTTGATCAAGCGGCACGTGCTGTCGTTCTCGCAACGCTCGAAACCGCGCGAACTGCAGCCGACTCGCTTCCAAACCTCCTACGGTAAGTGCCGCGCCGATTGATTGGAGCGACTCCATGTAGACGGCAATGCCTTCAATGATCCACACATTCTGGCGCTTGCCGGCCTGCGCGGAACTGGCAGGTAGTTCGGCAAACAATTGATGCGTGGCCTCGTGGTACCACGTCGAAATCTGCGGTGTGTCTCCGCCAACGAAGAAGGCCGTCTTCGAGGCGGGATGATAGTAGCCGCGTGTCAGCTCTGCCCGCGGCTCGATACGCCGCAACGTCGCCACGTAATCTGCTTGTGACCGTAGCAGGACAACTTGGCGTCGTTTGCCGGCGGCGAGTCGCGGGAATCGCAGTGGTGACGTCGTCCGTGGCGGTTGCAGATTCCAGCAATCGAAGAACATTTGGTCCCAAACTGCATAAAGCCGTTCGAGCGTCTCGGCCAACTTCAACGCGGTGGCCTCCTCATCGTTCGTAGTAATCACGAAATGAGGTGTGGTCACCAGGCGATACGAGCGGGCTGGCCATTGCAGCCGCGTTTCGGGACGAGTACCGACGCGACTGCGATACGGAGTACGCTGCGCGACTGGCCGGCCCGGCAGGCCGAGCGCTTGTCGCATTGACGTTGTCTGCGGAGCGTAGAGCAGACTCTCGTGCGCGAGCTGATAAGCAAGCGACCAACTGCCGGACGCTGCTGCCCGCTCGGCCAACTCGGCCAACGTTTCCCCGTGCGTGCGGCATGAATCTGCGATCGATGCGGGAATGGCCGGCGCGTCATCCGCGCCGAGACCGAGCTTTTCGGTAGGGACGAAAAAGTAGAGCCGGCTGGGATCGCGGTGCAAACGGAGGCGATTGATCGCCTGTCGCTCCTCCGGCGAACTGGCTTGGTCGGAATAGGTTGCCAGCGTGGTCTGAAACTCGTTCCGCGCGGCGGTAACGGCTGTCACGAGCTGATCGGCTGTGTCGAGGGCCGTGTCGGCTGCTCGAGTGTTAGGCGCGATTGGCGTCAGCAAAATAACGCACAGGACTACGTGGACGGCAGCTCGCGTGACTTGCGACGTGGTACGAGCTAGCTGCGCGACGCGTGGACTACCGCCACGGTTGAACAGGCCACCATGTTTCCTCGTCCGTTGAAAGATGGCGGTCTGCATTTCGGGTCACACAAATCTCTTGTTATCGAGTACGGGTGGCAGTTCGCCGAAAGGTGTTAGCCACGGTTCTTGCCGAAGTGTGAGACAATCGCCGCGACAAACCGACGCTAGCGCGTTGCGGCGAACTGGTTCCCGCGGCATCGTGCGTCAATGCCGCTGACCCACTGCCAGTAGTTTGCACTTTCCATTGTAATTGTCCTGACCGTGGATCCTAGCCACCTGCAGATTCGGCGAAATGCTCAGTACTTGACAACCGGCCTTCGCTCTGGGCCAATGGGAGCTGATGGAATGTCCCGGATGCGTGGAGTTGGCTGGAAGCGGGGTATGGGTGGAATGCGAGAAGTTGACGGCTGGATGCCCTTGGCGAATCGTGACCTCACGCGTGATGGCGTGGCCTTCTGTCCCATTGAGACCAAGGCGTACCCGCCGCAGCCCAAGCCTGCTCGCATCTGGTTCAAGCGGTCACCGCGCCGCCGCACGCGCACGCAAGTTGTGTCGCTGACGCTCGCGTTGATTGTCGGGGCATGGATTCCCGGCTTCCTGCCCATGCTGGCAGTGATCCTGGCAGGGCTAGCAGCCTCATTGGGCGGCTTCATTCTGTTCGTCCAGATGCCCGTGGCCTTCATCATTCGGCGCTGGCATGCTCGTCGACTGGCGTGGCAAGCGGGATAGGAACCGGACCACAAATCCACAATAATTGACTTCCGGCCGCGATGACCGGTGAATAGCTCACCGACGCGGCACCAAGCAAAACACAGACGAGGATCTCGCATGTCAAGGTACATGGGTTGGGTTAAATTGGGGCTGATTGTCGGCGCGATGCTGTTGTCGCCCCTGGTTGTTCAAGCACAGGAGGCAGGCGGGTTGGATTCGTCGCAACAGAAGGCGTCATACGGGATCGGTCGCCAGATCGGCCGCGATCTGGCGCGAGGTGGATTTGATTCCGAGACGATTGATTTTGAGGCGCTTGTCGCTGGCATCAAGGACTCAGTCGACAATGCGGAATCCAAGATCACCCAAGAGCAGTTTCAGGCGGCGATCATCGAAGTGCAGCAACTCGCTCAACAGCGAATGAAGCAAAAGATGGAGGCGATTGCGGCCAAGAACAAGGCCGACGGCCCCAAGTTCCTTGCCAAGTATAAGGCGATGGAAGGCGTGAAGGCGTTGCCCAGCGGCGCTCTCTACAAGGTCGTCAAGGCTGGCGCAGGAGCATCACCGAAGGCGTCGGACGCGGTGCGCGTGCACTACCGCGGTCGACTGGTCGACGGCACCGAGTTTGATAGTTCGTACAAGCGGAACGAACCGGCTGAGTTTGGCGTTGGCGATGTGATTCCCGGTTGGACCGAAGCATTGCAGCAGATGAAAGTCGGCGACCGCTGGCAGTTAGTGCTGCCACCGGAAGCTGCCTATGGTGAAAATGGCAGCCCGCCAGTCATCGGTCCCTTTGCTGTTCTGATTTTTGATATCGAACTGCTCGACATCGCGACCCCCAAGGTCGATGAACTGCCGCCTCAACAGTAGTTGATTAGACAGATGACAGATCGGACGGATCAGACAGATCTGTCCGATCGTCGATCCGTCGGATCCGACCGATCCGTTCTATCTGTCCGAACCGTCTGATCAGAGATCCGACTAATCCGACCGATCCGTTAACAGCGCTCTCACGTAGAACCACCATTCAATTCAACGCGCACACTTTGACGTTCGCGCAAACCGATTGACTCGTGTGTTCACGTTCGTTGACTTCAACAGTTAGCTAACGCATGTCAATCGTGCGTAACTTCCGGTCGCGCGTGGACTGGAAAACACTCAAGTAATTTTGACTGCCCTGTAATCGTGATTTATATTCGACTGGGCCGAGAGCACGGATTCGCTTTCCCCGAAGTGGTTCGTAAAAATCCCAATCTGGCGTGCACGGTCGCCGCTCTTTGATTGTCACGGATGCAGTTCCTCGTGAACTGACGCGCAAGGGAATCGTGGCAAGAAGTCGGTGGCTAGCGCCGTTCTGTACTTGTGGATCTTGCTCGATGAAACCCAGGATTAGTTCTGTTATTGTGCGGCTCGGATGTCCGTGTCTCTTATTTCTCACTGGCCTAGTTGGCCTCGCTCATTCTCAGGAAGGTTTTCGCGCCGTTGACCAACAGCCGGTCACGGAAGTCTCGTCGATCTTAGATCGCGGCAGTCAACTGGAAGAGCAGCGACGTTGGGGCGAAGCACTTTCGCACTACGAGGATGCTGCCCGTCGCTATCCGGATGACTCGAAACTTAAAGATCGCGTCGTTGTCGCGCGACTGCACTTCGATTTATCTCGCCGCTACGCGGATCGCAGCTACCTACGGCTGATGAAGGAGATGAATGAACAGCAAACGCTCGACCTCTATTCGGAAGTAATCTCAAAGATTCAGTCGCATTATGTGCATGAGCCCGACTGGAACGATCTGATGCGTCGCGGCACCGACGGTTTGGCGATTGCCTTGTCGGAGCCAGGTTACAGCGAAACGCATCGCTTGCGGTTGGATGGCGAACAATGCGATGCGCTGATTAAGTATGTGCACCAGGTTTTGGCGCAGCGGGATGTGCGAGATCGCCGTCAAGCACAGGAGTTGGTGCGCTGGGTGGGGCAACTCGCCGAGCGACGCTTGAATGTGCCACCGACCTCCGTGATTCTCGAGTACATGTGCGGTGCCATGAGCTCGCTCGATCCCTACTCGACTTATCTGACGGGCGATCAACTCGATGAAGTCTACTCACAGATCGAAGGCAATTTTGTCGGACTTGGCATCGAACTAAAAGGTGAAGACGGCACGCTGTTGAT
>JAGQPK010000729.1 GCA_020426755.1 Planctomycetales bacterium | reverse complement strand
ACTGTTTTGGATATCGACTATGTATCGCCACGCGTGGCCCGTCTCGTGCCAGGAGTGACCGTGGCGTGACAATCGCGAGGTTATTGATCACTCGCACTGAATTCTGCGGCCCGATCGACGTTTTTCTTATTCGTAGACGAGTGTCCAAATGCCAGCTTACACAACGCAATGGTTTCAGTCATTCCAAGCGGCATCGAATCAGTCGGCCAGCGTGATCGTGCCGATATTGCTCGAACTGACCGGCGCGCGAAGTGTTGTTGATGTGGGTTGTGGCTTGGGGAGTTGGCTACAGGCCTTTCAGTCTGCCGGTGTCGACGACGTGTTCGGAGTCGATGGTACCTACGTCGACACTTCACAGCTGCGGATTGGTGGGGATCGATTCGCCGCGCGCGACTTGTCTCAGCCGTTGTCGCTGACGCGGAGTTTTGAGTTGTGTAACTGCTTGGAAGTCGCCGAACATCTGCCGGCGACGAGTGCCGACACACTTGTACAATCGTTGACGCAACTGGCGCCGATCGTCTGCTTCTCGGCAGCGATTCCGTCTCAAGGTGGCACACACCACGTCAATGAACAGTGGCCAGCGTATTGGATCGAAAAGTTTCGCCAACACGATTACACGCCGGTCGATGCGATTCGCCAGCGAATCTGGAATGATCCGCGAGTTGACTACTGGTATTGCCAGAACCTGCTTTTGTTTGCGAATGCGGAGGCACTCGCCAATAACACCGTGCTGCAGTCATCCATTGTGCCGCAGGGCGCTGACCCGCTGCCTTTGGTACATCCGCAACTTTGGGCACGCACCGCCGCTGCTTTGGACAATACGGTGGATGTGCGCTGTCGTCGCGTGTTGCGGCGTGCTTACCATCTGGCAAAGCGGGTCGTGGGGCGAGCGTAGCAAAGCGTCGTTCGCCGTAGGACGCGTCAGTTTGGTTTGCCCCGGTGATTAGATTCCGACGACGGCGAGAACCGTGGCTTGCGCCTTTCAACGCACCGGCAATCACTTGTTGCTTCGCGATAGCGGTGCGATCGGACTCCAGAGTTGTCTCCGTGTTCCGCCAACGTTGGCCCAAATCTCAGCCGCTACCTCTAGATTTCAGCAGTGGCTTCCCCTACGCTGGTCGGTACGCGACTGCCCGCCTTATGAGTCGCGTGATGCCCCGCCTCTTGATTATCGCCGTGCCTGCAGTCGGTCGACAGTGCGCCAGACGTGGTACTGAAGTCGGCAGCGAACGGTCCTACCGGAGTCTGATGTATGTTGCGACTCAACGGTCAAGCCTCGTCAAACCGTGCCTTCTGTGATCGCCTATCGCGGCGCAACTTTCTCAATATTGGGACGTTGGCGGCACTGGGTACTGCCGGCGGCTGGACGTTGCCTTCGCTCTTACAGGCGGAGGCGGCAAGCGGCGTACGTAGCTCGAAGTCAGTGATCATGATCTATCTGGTGGGTGGACCGCCGCACCAGGATATGTTTGACCTGAAGCCTCATGCTCCGCGCGAATTCGCTGGCCCCTGGAAACCGATCTCGACGAAGGTGCCGGGGATGCAAATCTGTGAGGCGTTGCCGCAATTGGCCAAGCTGGCCGACAAGTTCACAATTGTTCGCTCTATCGTTGGCAATCAAGCGGATCATGATGCGATCCAGGTTTTTAATGGCCGCGATCCGAAACAGCCGAAGCCGTCGGGTGGCTGGCCACAGTTTGGCTCGATGGTTTCGCGGCTGTTGGGCAACGCCATCCCATCTGCTCCACCCTTCGTGAGTCTATGTTACCCGTGCACTCACGGACCCTACAACGAGCCCGGCCCCGGGTTCCTCGGTGCCGCGCATGGTCCTTTCCGTCCCATGGGGCCGACTCGCCAAGATATGGTCCTGAACGGCCTGTCACTCGAACGCTTGACCGATCGGACCGCGTTGCTTCAAAGTGTGGATCAGCTTCGCCGCGATGTCGATGCGACCATGACGATGTCGGGGATGGATGCTTATACCGAGCAGGCCATGGGGTTGCTCACTTCGTCACGTTTGGCCGAGGCGTTGGATCTGTCGAAGGAAGACCCGCGCGTGGTGGAACGCTATGGTACGGGAGATCCCACCGTCTTCATCGACAGCAACGGCGCTCCGCGGGTGCCGCAGAGCATGCTTGTCGCTCGCCGGCTGATCGAGGCGGGAGTGCGCGTGGTGACGTTGAACTACAGCAAATGGGATTGGCACGGTGGCACGAATACAGAAGGCCGCGCGAACAACTCAATCTTCGTGCGCGAACAGGAAGAGTTCCCAGTCTTCGACCAGTGCCTGAGTGCCTTGATTGAAGACCTTCATCAACGCGGATTGGCCGATGACTGCGCTGTCGTCGTGTGGGGCGAGTTCGGCCGCACGCCTAAGATTAGCAACATCGTTGGCCGCGACCATTGGCCGCAGGTTAATTGCGCGTTGCTGGCGGGCGGGAAGCTACGACATGGGCAAGTCATTGGTGCCACGGATCGATTGGCCGGCGAAGTTGTCTCGCGCCCGGTAACCTTCGGCGAAGTCTACGCGACGCTCTTTGATCATCTTGGCATCGACGTCAATCACACGACGATTCCTGACAACAACGGTCGGCCTCAATATGTTGTCTCGGACAACAGCCAGGTCTTGTCCGAGCTTGTTTAGGTCGCCTGGTCTCAAGCAGCTCGGTGACGTCGCTGAGCATCATTGAGTGCTTCGTCTTCAATCGCGACGCAGGCACCGATCCAGACAAAGACCTTTGCTCAGCGGCTTTGTCGAAATGACACATGTTGATGATTTCGAGGCCGAATACATCCGCACCTGATGCGGTCGCAAGCGAGGCATGCGACCGCTGTGCTGCCGAGAAACGCGGTGACCGCGACGACGGACTGGCCGTTATTCGTCTTCGGCTTTCAGCCATTCGACGAGCGTGGGGGTGTAGCCGCACAGCTCATTGGCCTGGAAGTAGAGTGCAATTTCCCGAGCTGCCGCTTCGGGACCGTCGGAAGCGTGAACCAAGTTCATTTGGCGGCTGCTGCTGTAGTCGCCACGAATGGTGCCAGCGGCGGCCTTCAGACCACTGGTCGCGCCTAAGATATCTCGTACGACGCGGATTACTTCGAGTCCTTCGAGTACGAGCGCTACGACGGGAGCTCCCGTGATGAACTTTTCCAAGCCAGGATAGAAGGGCTTGGAAACATGTTCAGCGTAGTGTTGCTTCGCCAGTTCGGGTGTTACCTGCAACATCTTCATCGCGATGATGTTGAGGCCCTTGTTTTCAAATCGCGAAATAACGGCGCCCATCAAACGTCGTTGTACACAGTCGGGCTTCAGCAAAATCAGCGTTCGTTCCATGAGATTCCTTAGCTCCC
>JAGQPK010000728.1 GCA_020426755.1 Planctomycetales bacterium | reverse complement strand
TCAACGGCCGAGAACGATTGGACTTATGCTCGTTCATGGTTGCGACTGGCGATCGGCGGACGGAACAAGGATTAGTCCGATGACATTTTCGGGAAAATTCACTAAGGGCGCCGGGTGTGAAATTCGCCTAGTACTCTGAGCGGCGATAATCGGAACCAGCACGCACAGGGGAAAACCAATGGCTAGTCGACACCTCGACGAAGAAAGTATCTTTCACACCGCCCGAAAGATCGCCCATCCCGTGGCTCAGGCCGAGTACCTTGAGCGAATCTGCGCCGGCGATCAGTCGTTGTATGAGCGAGTCAAATCTCTTCTCGAAGTCGAGCAGCAGGAAACAAACTTCCTGAAGTCACACAATGTCTCTCAGTTCACCAGCAATGAGTCTTTAGTGGCAGAGCAGCCTGGCCAGCAGATTGGTCGGTACAAGCTGTTACAAAAGATCGGCGAAGGCGGTTTCGGTGTCGTGTACATGGCTGATCAACAGCGGCCTGTCCGGCGCAAGGTCGCTCTCAAAATCATTAAGCCAGGAATGGATACGCAATCAGTCATTGCGAGATTCGAGGCCGAACGCCAAGCGTTGGCCATGATGGACGATCCAAACATCGCACGCGTTCTGGACGGTGGGGAGACCGAAAGCGGCCGGCCATACTTTGTCATGGAACTGGTCAAGGGGCTGCCCATTACCGAGTATTGTGATAAGAACGAATTGTCCACGACCGAACGGCTCGCGCTGTTCAAAGTCGTTTGCGACGCAGTGCAACATGCTCACCAAAAAGGGATTATCCATCGCGATCTCAAGCCCAGCAATGTGTTGGTGACACTCGCAGACGGCAGGCCTATCGTAAAGGTCATCGACTTTGGCGTGGCCAAGGCAATCAATCAGCAATTGACCGAGAAGACTCTGTTCACTGCATTCGGACAAATGGTGGGTACGCCTCGATACATGAGTCCGGAACAGGCCGAGATGAGTTGCTTGGACGTAGATACGAGGAGCGACGTTTATTCCTTAGGCGTGCTACTTTATGAATTGCTCACTGGCACGACGCCGTTGGAAGCGGAACGGCTACGGACGGCGGGTTATGCTGAGATGCAAAAACTGATTCGCGAAGTAGACCCGCCGAAGCCGAGCACGCGACTCAGCACTTCAGGCGAAAAGCTCACGGCCATCGCCAAGCATCGCAGTGTTTCACCGGACAAGCTTAAGAGTCTTGTTCAAGGCGACTTGGACTGGATCGTGATGAAGGCGTTGGAGAAAGATCGTAATCGGCGCTATGAGTCGCCGAGCCGCCTTGCGCGCGACATTTCGAACTATCTGCAAAGTGAGCCCGTTGATGCTCGCCCGCCGACGCTTAGGTATCGAACTGCCAAGTACATGCGACGGCATCGTGTGGCTCTGGCGGTGGGTTGCGTGCTTATTGGCTCGTTGAGCATCAGCCTAGTGGCGTCAGTGTATTCTGCCCATGTAGCGCGACGCCACCTCGCCGAACTCGAGGCCCAGAAACAACAGTTATTGGAGGATGCCCTGTCGCAAACGACGCTTTTCGTGTTGCAAGGGGATCTAAGTCGAGCTCGAAACAAGCTTGAGGCAGCCCAGCAACTCGGAGCAGACGCCGGACGGTGTGAATTGTTGGCAGGACTGATCAAGCTGCAAGAAGGGACTTACAAAGAGGCACGTTTACTCTTGCAGAAGGCGCAGAAACGGCTGCCACACAGCACGGTTGCGAAATCACTATCGCTCATTTGCGATGATTTCGCCGGTTTTGAACATCAGTACCTGCTTGACGTCGGTACGCTCAAGGATTGGCCCGCGAATACATTTGAGGAATTGCTTTTTCGAGGTCTAGCGCAAACGCGGGCCAATCCACAACTCGCCGTCATCGATCTAGAAAAGGCGCGTGACAAGAACGCGGGTAACGCAGCGATCCACCTGCTGCTCGGCAGCGCCCTACGTCTACTAGCGGCAGAAACGCCCAATCCTCAGCTTGCGTATGGCTTCGCGAACGAAGCTGCCGAAGAAACACTCGTGGCCACAAAACTACTTCCCGAAAACTCTCTCGCTTTCGCGGAGTACATTCACTCACGCATCGTACTCGCCAATCTTTGCGAGAAACTTGGCCCACAATACGATGATCAGCGAAGACAATACATCGATGAAACACGACTCGCAGTCGAGCAATCGCGGACCATGCCTAAGTATGGGCTGATGGCTCATAAGGCCCGTATGTTTTTCTACAACCAATTCGGCACGCGAGATGATGAAGTGGCTGAGACGTTTGATAACGGCCCACTCGATCCGAGACAAAGCGAAGAATACAGCGATGTCATTTTTCGTCGCTGTTGGTTAAAGTTCGTCGCCAGCGACTACGATGCCGCACGCGAGCAGTCCAATTTCCTGCAGGGGAAATTCGCCCATCGCACGAATCTTACTTTTCCAGTAGTGATCGACATGACAACGGCGACAGAAAGCGATCTCGAGACACTTCAGCAGAAATATGCCTCGCAGCTATCTAAGCCCGGTCGCGATGACCAGGGAATCTTTGCCCATCACGACTGGGCGCTCGCTCGACTACTTAAGTTGGATGCCGTCGCGAAACAGCGGAGTGAGAGATTCCGCGAACTATGCGATACAATTCCGCTGGACATTGCTGCATCACACAAGCCTATCGCCGACTACATGTGCGGCCGCCTCGACCTCACGGCGGCGGAGTCACAGATCAAATCTGCAACTCATTCAAATCGCGTATTGGCTGAGGCGTACTTTGCATTCGCAATCGGTCGTCTAGCGGATGGCGATCGAAAAGAAGCTAGGCGGTTATTCGAAGCCTGTCTCTCGACGGACTATTATGAATACTTTGTCTATTGGTGGAGCATTGCCTTCCTTGAAAGACTCGAGGACAAAACATGGTTGCCCTGGTTGACGTCCGAGTTGACCAAATCAACGACGTGACAATAGGCGGCTAATTGAGGTAACGTCTCAATATGTCAACGGCGCACCGATGCGCTCCATACGTTAGCAATCGCTGATTGACGTTACTTCATCTGGCCATTCAGCCAAGCGCGTGCAAACACCCAGTCGCGCTGCGCAGTCGCCGTCGAGATGCCCAACGCGGCAGCGGTTTCTTCGTTAGAAAGTCCTGCAAAGAAACGTAGCTTGACCACTTTGGCTTTTCGTTCATCATATGCCTGCAGCGCATCCACGGCTGCGTCGAGCTGCGTCCACCTTTCATCAGTCTGCGTGGAAAGTAAGCTGTCTACGAGCTCGACTCGCTGATACTTGCCGCCTTGCTTCTGACTAGCGCGTCGGCGAGCGCGATCAATAAGGATGCGCCGCATTGCTTCGGCCGCTGCAGCAAAAAAATGAC
>JAGQPK010000727.1 GCA_020426755.1 Planctomycetales bacterium | reverse complement strand
TCAGGTCGATCCCATGCAGGTCGTTTGCTTGGAAATTGATAGTGGACGCCAACTGCGCGTAACTCAATGTCGAGTTGCTGAGGTTGGCGTTGGTAATCACTGCGCGAGAAACGTTCGCACCGCTGAGAGTCGAGAACGATAAGTTCGCGTAGGCGAACGTCGTGCCGCTTAGGTTGGCATTCGTCAGAATTGCGCCGGTCAGATTCGCTTGGCTGAGATCCTGTCCGCTTAAATTCCAGCCGGATATGTCGTTGTCCTCCAACTGAATGCCACGCAGATTCTTGGCCTGGAAACTGGCCGTTGATGAAAGCATCGCTTCGGTCAAGCCGCGCGATGTCGTGTCCGCGAAGCGTGCACCGGTCACGATCGCTCCAGCAAGCTGAGCGTCGGTCAGCGTGCTAGATGACAAATTGGCATTCGTCAGATTCTGGTTGCTCAGATCCCAACCAGTGAGATCGTTTTGTGCTAACTGAATCAGTCGCAAGTCGCGGGCCTGATAGCTAGCGGTTGACGCCAACTGCGAAAACTCGAACCCCCAAGTAGTCGCTCGGTTGAGGTTCGTGCCGGTCATAATTGCGTCTGCGAAGTTGGCGTCGATCAACAGCGATTCACTCACTCTGGCGTTCGTTAAATTCGACGAGTTGAACTGCGCATTCTTGAGGTTGAATGAACTCAGGTCGGCAAACGACAAGGCTCGATGATCGAGCACAACACCAGGACCTGCATAGATGCCTTCAGTGCCAGGGATCGTTTGCAACGTATCCCATCGCAGAATGTCAGCACGCAGGTGATGTACCTGCGTCGCAGTCCATAGCAGGACTGCCAAGAAAGGAATTCGAGCGTACATAAATCACCATGGAAAATAAGAATATAAAAAATGAGAAGCAGTACGCAGATGAATGATGCTGATATTATGAGGAAACTGACGAAGTGCGCCAATTAAATAAGCATGTTCACGACGCGTCGTATGCGAGTTCCCGAGGAGATTCGCGTCGTGTTGAGTGCGGCCGCGGTTGGCACGTTTAGACGAAGCTATGCAGAACTAATGTTCGCCGGCAGAAGAATGGCAACTTGGCTTTGCCGTCGGGATGCATTGCCGTGTGCCTTCAAGAAGCGACTGGATCGCTGTCTTTCCGTGCCACTTCGGCGGCGCGCAAAGTGATCACTGCGCGATCGCACAGCGGAATAAGCAAGTCACCGATGCGACTTGTCGGCGCCCGACTGTTGGGCCTACCGGGGAAATACGGAATCCCAATCCACTTGCATGTCGACGATGAGCCAATTGCGTTGCTTGGCTTCAGTCAATGCCTTGTCGAGTCGACCGAAATGTGACGAGCGGTCGTAGGCATATTCGCGTTCGGCATCGGTGTGATGCAGGATGATTCCTAAGCGAGGACCTTGGCCGGATGTTGTGTATTCGAGCATTTCGAAGTCACCATCCGAATTGCCGACGGCAATAACAGGGCGGCGGCCGATGAATTTTTGAATGCCGACGGGCTTGCCTTCCTTATCGTCAATGAAGTCAACTTCGGGTTGACGCACAAGGGCCGGTTGGCCATCGCGACGTTCGTACACCAGCTTGATACTGCTTCCGACAACTTGTTCGGGTGGAATGCCGTACGTCTCAGAGCTGAACACGCGAATCATTTCAATGCCACCGCCTGAGACGATGTACGTCTTAAAATGATTTGCTCGCAGATAGTCGAGCAGTTCCAGCATGGGCTGATAAACGCATTCGGTATAGCTGCGTTTAAAGCGCGGATGTTTGGCCGTCGCCAGCCATTGCGTGGCAAGCGATTCGAACTGATCGTTGGTCATGCCGGCATGCGTCACGGCAATGATCTTGAGCAAGCCGGCTTTGCCCGCGGCAGCGATGCCTGCAAAGTCGTCATTCAAGACCGACTTGAAAGGTTCTTCGCTCTTCCATTCTGGATGATCGGCCGCCATTGCTTTGACCCGGTCCAGTGCAAATGCCAACTGGACGTACATGGGCTGTTCGCACCACAGCGTGCCGTCGTTATCAAATACCGCGATCCGCTCGGACGGCGGGACGAACTCAGCCGAATTCGCTTCGCAGACACGTTCGACGAATTTGACAATGGCAGCTTTGGTTGTGCCTTCATGCCAACTCGCGAGCGGTTCGGCCGCCCAGCTTAATGAGACGAGGCAACCCCAGAACAGCGCGGTAATGAGCGTACGCATGGATCTATCCGTCGCAGAAAGAGAAATGGATCGGCGCGGACTTGGCCGCGCCGATCCACGAATCAGCTTACTTACCGGTTACTTGCCAGTCATACTCGACTCGATCATCTTCTGGATCTTCTCCAAGTTGAATGATCCGGGAGTCTGACTCGGCGGATAGTCCTTCATCGTCATCAGGAATTTGCCTGCGAGTTGTTGCATCGGCGCCAGCACGTACACGCGGTCCAAGAACCAATCATTGTAGGTGTTGGAATTATGCTGAGCCTTTTCAAACGGGTCGCGTCGCAAGTTGAACAATAACGGCACACGCAGCGGTGTGAATGGCTCCCGCCAGACTTCGAAGGCGGTGCCGCGATTTTCTAGGAAGACTGCTTTCCATTGGGCAACACGGATAGCGACAATTTCGCCGTCATCGTTGACATAGAAGAATTCCTTGCGCGGTGACTCTTTGGCAGTACCGGTCAAGTAGTCCGTCATGTTATAGCCATCGATGTAGTTGCGATAACGACGGCCGTTTAGTTCGACGCCCTGGCTTAGCTTATCCTTGATCTTTTCATCACCGGCGATGGCGGCGAAGGTCGGCAACCAGTCTTCGTGTGATACGATGCCATTCAAGTACTTGCCGGCCGGAAAGTGTCCTGGCCAACGAATGAAAGCGGGAACGCGGTAGGCACCTTCCCAGTTGGAATTCTTTTCGCTGCGGAATGGTGTGGTACCAGCATCTGGCCACGTGTTGTAGTGAGGGCCGTTGTCGGTCGAGTAAAATACGACCGTGTTATCGGCAATGCCCAACTCGTCCAGCAGGGCCAGCAGTTCACCGACGTGCATGTCGTGCTCGACCATGCCATCGTGGTATTCGTCACCCGTCGGACCACTGAGGCCCTTGTGTTCTTCCTTCACGTGCGTGCGGAAGTGCATGCGAGTGCCGTTCCACCAGCAGAAGAACGGCGTGCCCGCTGCATTCTGACGCTTGATGAAGTCCTTAGCAGCGGCGACCGTTTCGTCGTCGATCGTTTCCATGCGCTTGCGGCTGAGGGCACCCGTATCCTTAATCGTCTGTCCACCCTTGCCGTCTGCCTTGCAATGGAGAACTCCGCGCGGCCCGAACGCGCCGATAAACTTGCGTCCGTCAGGCAGCACGAGATCACGCGGGTAGTCAC
>JAGQPK010000726.1 GCA_020426755.1 Planctomycetales bacterium | reverse complement strand
CGCTGCCGGCGAAACTTCGCGACGAGGTTCCGCCGGCGGAGCGGGTAGCACTTGATCAACCACCCGGGTCTGGATAAGATACGGGACTTCAAAAGGACGGAAATCAAGCTCCGTTCTTGTCAGGGATCAAACGGTCCCCGAGGATAAGCCTTGGCTGTAGGAAATGGCGCGATGAAGAAAGACGTTCACCCCGGCTATTTTGATGTGACTGTGACCTGCGGTTGCGGCAACTCGTTTCAGACGCGTAGCACGCGTAAGGAACTGAAGGTCGATATCTGCAGCGCCTGCCACCCGTTCTACACTGGCAAGCTGAAGTACGTCGATACGGCCGGACGTATCGAGAAATTCCAGAACAAATTCGCGAGCGGCACTTACGCCAGCCTGCAAAAAGCAGCCAAGAAGAAGGGCAAGTCTTAGCCCACCAACTCTCTGGCCTGACCGCGACACCGGCAATCCGATCGCGGTCAATAGCTCGCCGCATAGCCATTTTGTGAGGCGGCGAGTTAACTCTGGCCACGGATTGCGCGCCCTATTTGTTTGCTCGGCGATTCGAATCTGTTGTCCGAGCATCCCCTGATGACATGCTTCCTGCGGCGCTACGTAGCTCCGCGCCCAATTCATCCGGCAGCGACCGTGGCTTGCTGTGCTTGGTCCCGAATTCCGCGGACCGCTCGGCTCTTATCGCCACCATCGCATCAACCGCCGACCGCTCCGCCGATTGGCACTGAGGACCGACCATGCGCAAGATGCTCGA
This sequence comes from Planctomycetales bacterium, assembly GCA_020426755.1. Lineage (GTDB taxonomy): Bacteria > Planctomycetota > Planctomycetia > Pirellulales > Pirellulaceae > JAGQPK01. The sequence continues at coordinate 2,612 of JAGQPK010000726.1, read as the reverse complement.
CGAAAAGCTCGCTCGCTTCGAATTGCTAGAAAAGCAGTTGGGGGATCCCTCCGTCTTGTCTGACTCAAACCGGATGGCTGCAGTTGCCCGCGAACACGGTGGTCTGACGAGATTGGCATCCAAGTACCGTCGCTTTCTGGAGATCAGTAACGAGATCGAGAGCTCACAGGAAATGATCGACGGGGATGACGAGGAGTTGGCCGAGTTGGCAGAAGCAGAATTGCCAGAACTCAAGCAGAAGCGTGAGAAGCTATGGCAAGAACTGCTCGACTTGACCATCGGCGGCGAAGACGCAAACCGTACCCGCTGTGTCATGGAAATTCGCTCAGGTACCGGTGGCGATGAGGCCGCTCTATTTGCCGGCGATTTGTTCCAAATGTATAAGCGGCACGCGGAAATCAAAGGCTGGAAGACGGAAATCATGAGCGCCAGCCCAACGGAATTGGGGGGCTTCAAAGAAATCATCGTCGCTTTCGAAGGCGAAGGCGTCTACCGTGAATTGCAGTACGAGAGTGGCGGACATCGCGTTCAGCGCGTACCGGAAACCGAAGCCAAAGGTCGGATTCATACATCAGCCGCGACGGTCGCCGTGATGCCCGAGCCGGAAGATGTGGACGTCGATCTCAAGCCCGATGACTACCGAGTGGATAAGTTCAATGCCAGCGGTCCCGGCGGCCAGCACGTCAATAAGACCGAATCAGCTATCCGTCTGACTCACTTCGAAACAGGCATCGTCGTTCAGTGCCAGGACGAAAAGAGCCAACACAAAAACTTGGCCAAAGCACTGCGTGAATTGCGAGCGCGCATCTACGATCACAAACGACAGGAAGAATTGCAGAAACGCGCCGACACGCGCAAGACGCTCATCGGCTCTGGCGACCGAAGCCAGCGCATCCGCACCTACAACTTCCCCGAAAACCGCATCACGGATCATCGAATCAACTTCACGTTATACAAGTTGGATCAAGTCCTGACTGGAGCATTACAGCCCGTGACGGACGCTTTGATCGAATTCGATCGGCAGCAACTACGCAGTTCGATGGGCGCGCTCGATTGAGCCGCTCGCGTCGTGAGTCGTCACGAACGGTCCCAGCCCCGTTGCCGGACGCGCCCTTGGGTTGCTAAAACGAGCTAACGCAATGGAAGTGATGGGCACCCAGTGGGAAAATCACAGATGGCAACGGACAGCGAAGCGTGGACGGTCGGGCGGCTGCTCAAGTGGACAGCCGACTACTTGAAAGATCGAGGGGCGGAGCAACCGCGACTTGATGCGGAAGTCTTACTCGCTCACGTACGCAAGTGCCAGCGTATCGAGTTGTACACATGTTTCGACGACGTCGCTGACGAGTCGACGCGCAACGAATTTCGCGAGTTGGTTCGTCGGCGAGCACAAGGCGAACCGGTGGCGTATCTGGTCGGGCACCGCGAATTCTACTCACGCGACTTCCGCGTGACGCGCGACGTGCTGATTCCTCGCCCGGAAACCGAGTTCATCATTGTCGCTTTGCAGGATTTAGCGAAACAATCCGGCGAACCTCAGCGAGCCTGGGACATCATTGATATTGGCACCGGATCAGGGGTGCTGGCGATCTGCGCTGCGGCGTTGCTGCCAACGGCCAATGTGTGGGCCGTCGACTGTAGCCTCGCCGCATTGGAGGTCGCTCGCGAGAACGCAGCAGCGCACGGTGTGGCTGATCGCATTACGTTTCTGACCAGCGACCTCTTGGCCGGTGTGCCGGCGGAACAGATGTTTGACTTCATCGTGTCGAACCCGCCTTACATCGCTGAGTCGGAGCGTGCGGAATTGCCGCGCGACGTGATCGATCACGAACCTCACATCGCGTTGTTTTCCGGCCCAGACGGACTCGACGCGTTGAAACAATTGATCGCCGCGGCCGCCGCGCGTTTGCGTCCAGGCGGTTGGCTGCTCTACGAGTTCAGTCCGCCTCAGGAGCGAGCACTCGTGCAGGAAATTGCCCGACATCCCGAACTGGTCGCCGCCACGAGTGTCCCCGATTTGTCACGACGACCACGCGTACTGCGCGCTCAACATCGCTAGTCTCGACGAACGAGCAACGTTAAGTATTTCGGATCTTGTCTTTTTCGTAATTCATGCAACCATGGAACTAACGGGTCGCACATACGCAGTGTGACGAAACTTGATGCTCGCGAACGCGTTTGTCTCTGGCAATCAGGCGCCGCGGGGAGGTCACAAGTTTTAAGAAAGGAGGTGTTCCTTGAATTATTTCTGTAGTAGCCAGCGAGGTGGTCTCGCCTGAGTCGGCCGGCGGGCTGCCTCAGGCAGCCACTTACTTTCGAGTGGCTAGACTTAGTCCGCTTGACTCTAGGGAGCTTGGGTTCCAACGGGACCCAAGCTCTTTTTTTTGTCACCACCCGCCGACAACTTCTTGTCAGTTCCCAAAACGCGAAGCCAGCAGATCACGTTTGGTGAGTGTCGAACGGAGTTCACCGAAGTTGAAATTCACCGCATCATTATCGGTATCGAGACCAATGTTGGCGAAGACGTTGTCGGTGGCAGCCACATTCGACGTGGAGCCAGTGCCGACGGCTTCTTGCCCGTCCTGCAATCCATCAGGTTGCGTTTGAGTAAC
>JAGQPK010000725.1 GCA_020426755.1 Planctomycetales bacterium | reverse complement strand
GCCAGTTTTTCCAGGGGTGGCGAGAACGCTGCCGCCACGCCTGGCTTATTGCCCCGGGCATCGATGCGATACCAGCCATACGCTTCGAGATATACCGCATTCAAACCGTGCAGGCAGTAGGGTGAGGCGTCATCGCCGGTCGCCAGGCTGGGATCGAAGCGACATTGCTGGCAGTAGTTGCTCATGCGCTGAATGTACTTGCCCGAGGCGACATACGGCTTGCTGGCCATCACGCCGCCGTCGCCATACTGCGACATCCCGAGCGTGTTGGGCAACTCAACCCATTCGACCGCGTCGACATACACCGCCAAATACCATTTGTGAACTTCGACTGGATCGACACCGAGCAGCAAGGCATAAAGTCCCGTGATCATCAGTCGCTGAATGTGGTGTGCGTAACCATGTTCGAGTGTCTGGTTGATCGTCTCACGGAGACAACGCATGTCCGTATCGCCGGTCCAGTAGAAGTCGGGCAGCGGCAGCGTACATTCGAGTGCGTTGCGTTTCAGGTAGTCGGGCATGTATTGCCAATAAACGCCTCGCACGTATTCACGCCAGCCGAGAATCTGTCGAACGAACCCTTCGACGGCTGGCAGCGGAGCTTGCTTGGCCTGATACGCAGCGACGGCGGCCTCGATGACGTCGCGCGGATTCAGTAACTTCAGATTCATCGCGGCGGATTAGTCGTGAATGAAACAGGTATGGCTCGGCAGTCCACATGGCGTCCTGGAATTCACCAAAGTGTGCCAGTCGGTTTTCAATGAAATCGTCAAGCGCCGTCGCTGCTTGGCGTGGCGTGACAGGCCAATCGAAAGTTGCGAGCGAACCGGGATGTTCTGCAAAGCGTTGTTCGACAAGCTCAAGCACCTCCTTCGTTACGCTATCTGGGCGAAACGATTTCGGCTGCTTCACGTTCTGCGGTCCGTCTCGACCAAACGAACCACGATTGTCTTTGTCAAAATTCCACTGGCCGCCGATCGGTTTATTCCCTTTCATGAGAATGTCGTATCGCGCCCGCAGTTCGCGGTAAAAGTACTCCATCCGTAGCTGTTTGCGTGACGCTGCATGCTCCGCAAACTCGTCACGATTACACATGAAGTGTGCGTCGACGCGGATCTCCAGCGGGACGTCGTGATCGTCAGCAACCTTCTGCAGTGCCTGTTGCACCCGCCACTCGCCCGGTTCCGTAACAATCAGTTGTTGCGGCTTGAGCCGTCGGATGGCTGCGCCAAGTTCCTCTGACAGCGAGCCCTTGTTGCCATGATCGTCTAGCTTGCGATAGACGATACGCCAGTGCCGACGTTCCATAGATATACGAAAATGACGCATGGCCGCTAAAAAGATGGCAATGCGCGCCTTGTGCGTCCATACATGCGTCGACTCGTCCGCAACCTCGGCCATCCAGATGACGTCGGCGTCTTTGTCGAAATCGTTCAGCGCGGTCGAGTCATGATTGAGCTGGTCTCCCAGCACGACTACGAGATTTCGGCAGTCATTGTCTGTCATGTGAGGGCAGGGCAGAGCGTAAGGTGATGAGCGATTTGCAAGTATTGGCAGATTAGAGGAGCCAGTGCTCCGTTTGACCAGTCACCGTCTTGGGGAACGACGGACACCAAATTATGAATGTTGAATTCTGAATGATAAATGTTGAAGCCTCAGCGTTGCTGTCCAACCCGTGTTGGCTCGCATCCAGCGGCAGCAACAACCGTGGGCCGGCGCACTTCGAGCGGACTGCAGCGGCGTAGTTGGCCTAACCGACGGATGGCCGTGGTTGTCCAGTAGCCAGATTGCTACAATCAACCGGCTGCGCGATCACGCGGCAAGTGGCAATGTGACGCGAATCGAATTTTGACCTGAGACGAGAAGGTGACGGAAGCTATGACGATCGACGAAAAGGCGGGGCAATTGGGGATTGAGTTCGGTGCGGGAGCCGCTCGCGGTTATTTGAATATGGCGGCCCGCGTCGGCAACCTGATCATGACGTCCGGTCACGTGTCGACAATGAAAGGCAAACTAGGGGCTGATCTGTCCGTGGACGACGGTTATGCCGCAGCCAAAGAAGTTGCCGTTAAGATTCTGAAGTCCGTCCATCAGGAAGTCGGGTCGCTCAATAACCTGCGTGTTGTCAAGTTGTTTGGCTGCGTCAACTCGACACTGGAGTTCACCGACCAGCACCTTGTAATCAACGGCGCGTCCGACTTGCTGCATGAGCTGTTCGGCAAGGAAGATCGAGGCTTTCACGCCCGGTCTGCGGTTGGCTTTGCGCAGTTGCCGACGGGAGTGGCGGTCGAGATCGAAGCGATCTTCGAGGTCGTCGGCTAGTCGTGCAGCGGCATGCGAGTGGCCAAATGGCGAGTGCCGAGTAATAGACGGCTGGCGAAGTACACGCGATGCTGCGTCGTTAGCTCGTCGCTCGCTTGTTTCTGCAAGCAACTCGCTGATTGCGTCTCTCTTCCCGGAGAGCACTTTGCACACTGTAGTTCAGCCAGTGATGGACCCCCAAGAAGGAAAAGCTAACTCCGGCGATACAGCCACCCCAGGCGAGTTCCTTATACGACTGAATGAACGGGGCCCACTTGGAGACGTTGTAGTTGGGGTACAGCCTGCCCATGAACTGGGTGACCCGCATCCGCAGGAACAGGCTGCCAACCAGCAGCAACACGCCTAACGCCAGAATGACAAAGATGCGACGCTCGACGGGGTCGCGTGTAATCTTCGGAATCGAGAGCGCTGATGTGGGCTCGATAGAATCAGTCTGGGGCGCAGATGATACGCGGGGTTCAGTCGCAACGGCCATAGCTTCCTCACATTACTGGTCATGGAATCAGGAAGGAAGCCTCGCGATCAACGCTCCCGAATAGATATACCACACGTAGCCAATGCAGTCGGTTGGGTATTTACGACTGAGGAGTGCGTTGTAAACCGACGTGTAGGAGTAGAAGTTGCTGCGTCCAACGGGACCAAACGCCTACATCGCGTCGATTAAGGATTTCGGAATGATGAATGTAGACGTGTGAATGTTGAAGTCTGAAAACCACCCTTCACTCGACTCCTTATTCCTCACTCCGAAATCCAGCGTCGGAGCCAAGTCCCCATCCGGCGAGAACCGCGGCTGGCGCCTAATGGCACTCAGTTTAGATTTCAGCATAGAAAAAACGCGTAGTCCCCCTCCCGTCGATGGTCTCCACTTCGCGCGGTTCGACACCGGGAGGGGGAGGGAACCACAACGGACGCAGTGTGACGCAACGGAGACGCTGAAAAGTCGTGAGCGAAGTTTAGTGCAACTACCAGCTCCGCGATTGTCGCCCTCCCCCTGAATCCCCCTCCCGTACTGCGAATTGCAAGACAGTTGAGAGTCGAATGCGGG
>JAGQPK010000724.1 GCA_020426755.1 Planctomycetales bacterium | reverse complement strand
GCATCATCATTGAATGTGACTGCTCCGACGGATCAGTCGGACTTCCGATGGATCCGACAGATCAGTCCGATCCGACTGATCTGTCAGACTTCGTCCGTTTATCGGCGACGTGCTACCAACAGCAACGTGCCAATGCCCAACAAGACCAGCGAACCTGGCTCGGGTACGGCGGCGACTGCGGCGCGCGGGCCAGCTTCGTAGCCGCCTGCCTGGAACGCGTCGACGAAGTCACCTGTGTTGAATTCGGTGTCGCCATTCCAGTCGCCCGTCGCCCAGGTTGAATTGCCGGCAATGCCGTCTTCGTATTCGCCGGCTTGGAACACGGCCACGAAGTCGCCACTGTCAAAAACGCCATTCAGATCGGAATCGCCGACATAGGTATTGGCAATCACATTGACCAAATAATCACGATCGCCGGAGTTGATTGAGCCGTCGCCGTTCACGTCGTAACGTTCGTCCGTCAGACCTTCGCGTATGCCGCGATGCAGCTCGTCGATGTCGGCGACGTTGAACTGCCCATCGTTGTTGACATCGCCCGGGACGACGACTTCTGTACCCAACGGCGGAGCCACCAGGAAACCAATGTGGAAGCCGTCAGCGACGCCCACAATGTCCACGACACTCATCACGTCGGCCAACGCTGCCCAGGACGCGTCATTCTCATCAAGCTGTGTCGTGCCAAAGGTCAGGTCGACGCCACCTTCGTACGGAAATGTGACTTCGTTGACTTGGCCCTGGCTGTAGGCGATGTAAAACACTTCGGGAACCGACGGATCAAACGGGTGGGGGCCGACCAGGAGACCGATTTGCGGCAAAATCGTCGAGTACCCCTCCACGCCCACGCCGTCCTTGGAGTACCAGAGATAGAAACCGGTCTTGTAGAACTCCGGCATCGAACCTGGATCCGAGTTGGCCCAAGTTAAGTCGCGCATCGTCACAGCGCTATGAGCAATCTCGTCACCGGAGATCCACGAACCGTTGACGGTTTCAAAGCTGAATTCAACAACCTCGCCGGGCAGTTCCCAGTCAACCAAATCAAACTCTGTTTCGCCGTCAATCGTTGCGTCTTGGATCGCGTGAATGCCGAACTCTTGTCCCGCCCATTCGACGGCACGCTCGTTGACCTTCATCCCGCCAGCCACCTCTTCGATGCCGTCAAAGGTGAGGACGACCGGTTCCGTGCCGTGATCGATGATCTCGCGGGTCACGGGATCTTCCGTAATGCCGACATTCCCCGGAAAGTTCATCGCAGAAAAGGTGTATTGGTCGCCGTACAATCGCGAGGCGGCCTGTGCATAGCCCACTCGCAGCGAACACGCGAATGCTAGAAGGTAAAGAAACCGAAAGGCATACTTCATTGCAGATGACTCCTCATGATTACTTTGGGCCGTACGAGCTGCGTCCATTCGGCGGCTGCGAAGGGAACCCGTTGCGCAGGGTGTGCCGGTCCGCTCATCTGTAGAGTTTAACCGAGCCTCCGCTTGGTTCAAAAGATTTCGCAGAATAATCACACTCGAGCAGCGAAACCGTGGAAGTGCGCAGCTGCGCGGTGACGGTCGGTGGAGTTTGGTGACTGCGGCGTAAAGGGTTGTTGACGCTGTGCGGTGTGTCCAACGATCGGACCGATCTGACAGATCAATGATCAGACGCATCGGACGGATCCGTCTGATCGGACGGATCTCACGAATGGTCATCCGACAGATCGGACGGATCTGACAGATCAGTCAGATCATCATCCATCAGTCAGATCATTCATCTGTCCGACGGGGCCGTGGCGCATGCGACGCAGTCGGCGCGGTGTGTTAGCTGCAGCGTGCGAAATTCCATGGTGCGCAGGTCGGCCGTCAACAGACGGTCCGTCAGTGGTTCGCCAAAGTTGGCCAAGACCTTAATCGCTTCCATGGCGCCCAGGCAGGCAACGGCGCCGGACACGGCGCCGAACACTGGGAATTCTCGCCGCCATTCTGGCGGATCGTCTGGGTAGAGGCAGCGCAAGCAGGCTGACTTGCCGGGCAGTACCGTAAACAGATGGAATTCCAAGTCGTACATCGCACACTCGACGATCGGGATTCCGTGTTGCATCGCGGCGTCATGCATCGCAAATCGTTCGTTGAAGCGCGGCGCGCAGTCGACGACCAGGTCCACTTGCGGCACTAGCGTTGCGGCGTTGTCGGCGTTCATGTTCTCCGCGATGCATTCGATTTCCAGTCGCGGATTCAATTCCAGCAAGCGGCGTTTGGCAGATTCGATGCGCGGCTTGCCGAGCCAATCGTGGGTCATCAAGAGTTGCCGGTTCAGGTCGCTCGGTTTGACGTTACCGGCATGGGCGAGGACAAGTTTTCCCACGCCCGCGGCTGCTAGTTCGTACGCGACGACTCCGCCTAGACCGCCGATACGAGAAATCAGGACGGTCGCGTCTTTCAAACGCTCTTGTCCAGCTTCGCGAAAGTCATCGACCCAAATCTGCCACTCGTAAACGGCTCGCTCGTGATCTGTCAGCACGGCTGTGGTTACTCCTTAATTGACGCGCGTTACAAGCGGATTTCAACCGCCGCTGATTGCCGAAAGTAACGTCACACTCTGGCCCGATTCGAGCGGTACGTCTAACTCTTGAATTTGTCGATCATCGACACACACAATCAGATTCGGCAGCACGGCGCCGTTTGCTCCCAATACCAGTCGGTTGAATGCGTCTGGGTGTAGCTGTGCGAGTGTTTGAATCAACTGTCGCACGGTCGTGCCGGCGTCGAGCTCCAGAGACTGTTCGCTTGTACCGAGGGCAGCGCGCAACTGAGTCGTGTAGTGGACGGTGATGTTCATGACGAAATGCTCTCAATATCAAGCACAACTGGACGATTGGCGTCAATCATGGGGCGACGCAGCAAGGTTTCAAGCTTCCGCTGCTCCACTCACGGGTGATTGATCTCCGGTGGCCCTGCATTGTACTTGACCGCGATCAAGTGTCAGCACCACGTCAGCCAGCGCTTCGGCCTCTTGTTGGCTGTGCGTGACATGGATCGCGGTGATGCGAGTTTGTTGGCGAATGCGCTTAATCAGCAGGTACATGTGTTCGCGCGTTTGCGGGTCGAGAGCGCTCAGGGGCTCATCCAGCAACAGCACGTGAGGATGAAACGCCAATGCGCGACCTAAGGCAACGCGTTGCGCTTCGCCGCCACTCAAGTGTTGCGGGTAGCGGCGGAGCAGGTGCGGAATTTCGAGCATCTCTGCCAAGTCCCGCACGCGCGCCGCGATCTCCTGCGGCGCGCGGCGACGCACATAGAGCGCGAAGCCAATTTGATCTTCGACGGTCATTGTCGGAAACAGAGCGCCATCCTGCGGGACGTAGCCGATACCGCGCAGCGCCGGCGGTAAAGCCG
>JAGQPK010000723.1 GCA_020426755.1 Planctomycetales bacterium | reverse complement strand
ATCAGGTAGCAATCATTGCCCAACGAAGTGATCCAATCTTCTTTTTCCGTCCCGCGATTGATCGTTACACCTTCACGAATGATGTTGCGATCGCCGATGATGACTTTCGTCTTGGCACCTTTGTAACTCAGGTCCTGCGGCTCACCACCGATTACGGCACCCGCATGAACACGATTGTCACTGCCCATCTCGACGTGACCAAGGATTGTCACATTGTTTTCGAGCCGCGTGCCTTGACCGATCGTGGCGTGAGGACCGACCACACAGAAGGGACCGATATAGACTTCGTCCGCAATCTGCGCGCGGGGATCAACGTCGGCCATTTTCGAGATGTAGGACGACATACGTTGTAGACTCCTGCGGGGGTGGAGCAACTTGCTGCGCGGGCGCGGCGCCGTTCAAGCGTGTGGCGAGCGCAGTTCAATGAAAACGAATCGCTGCTGGAAGTGTTAGCCGGTCGCTTTCCACGTCCAATCTTGGACAACTTGAAATTCATTAAGCAGTGTCTGCACGAGCTGCGCATTGAGACGGTGCCCGCTGCGTTGCGCGACGAAATGGCCGATCAAATCGCAGTTGGCCAGTGACAGATCGCCGATCATGTCGAGCACTTTGTGCGCGACACATTCGTTCTCGAATCGCAGTTCGTTGTCGATGAGTCCCTCGTCAGCGAAGACGAGTACTTCTTGCGAGGTGACGCGAGTCGCCAGGCCTTGCTGACGCAACCAATCCGCTTCTTCCTTCATGATGAAGGTGCGAGCCGGGGCAAGTTGCTTCTGAAAGCGATCGGGCGTGACCGTCATCTTCAGCGTTTCGCGTCCGATGGGATGGTCGTTGCCATAGTCTAAGCGGTACTGCAACGACATCGCTGGTTGTTTGTGCGGTCGAGCTTCGATCCAGACTTCGTCGTCACCGACTCGAGTCACTTCGCTGACCACGAGAAAGGATCGCATTACCGGTTGCTCGACAATGCCGGCCGCTTGCAGCGCGACGACAAAAGGCTGGCTCGAACCATCCATGCCGGGCATTTCGGCGGCGTTGGTCCAGACTTCGCAATTGTCGATTTGCAGGCCGGCAAGTGCCGCCAGCACATGCTCGACCATCTCGACTTGCGCGCCTTGTTCGCTCAATGTCGTACGCCGCGGTGCTTCGATGCGACGATCGACGCGAGCGGGAATACGTTTGGGAGTTGGCAGGTCGCTGCGCACGAATACCACACCTGTGTTGGGCGCGGCCGGGCGGAATTCCAAAGTGACATCGCGGCCGCTCCAGAATCCAAAGCCCGAAACTTCGGTCGTGGCGGCAAGGGTCCGTTGTTTACGATTTAGGCCAATCAAGGTCGCGGTATCCAGGCAGATTGAGTTGCGGCGGTGTGTGTCAGGTTTCACACTCGCCGCAGGCTACAAACGGAGTCACTTGTGGGAGGTGGTGGAACGCTTACTTACGCGGGGCTGGCTTCGCTGCTGGGCGGCGAGCCACGCTGGCGCGATTGACGCGATCCAGGATGAACTTGGTGATGTCCAGGTTGTTGTGGTAAACCAAGTCCTGATTGACACCTTGCAGCACGCTGGCACGATCATCTGGATCAATTTCGTCGCTGCTATATCGCAACACGATGTCGATGCCCTTTTGTTGTGCGAAGTCGCCGATCGCATCCTTCACTTGACGATAGACGTCGAAGTAGAGCTTCGATTCCCGTTGCAGGAATTCCTTTTTCTTCATCTGCGTGTCGATCTGCAGCTGAGCGGCGGCGTCAGCCATCGAACGTTCCAGCTTCTCGTATTCAGCCGAGCCCGGCTTGAAGGCATTGAGCCTTTCGCGTTCCGTCGCCAATGCTTGGTGACGTGTACGCAGAGATTCTTCGTACTGCTGAACTTCCGTCTTCATCCGTTCCATCTCTTCATTGAAGCCCACATGGCTCTTGAAGATTTGGCTGATGTCGACGACAGCGATCGCACCCCCGGTAGGAGCCGGACGCGCTGCGGCAGCAGGGCGGCTTTGGGCAAAGGCACTGCCGGCCAGCACGCAAGACAACAGGGTGGCGAAAAGAACGGGGGACTTCGCAACAGATTTCACGTTCAGCACTCCTTGCTGGGTTCGGTCGTCCTGACCTCGTGACTTGTGACACAACGTTGGGTCATTTACGCCGCGAACAACCGGGCGGTTCGCGTTGAGCTTGAAAAGGAACGGCTTTCAGGCTCGCAGCGCGACATTTTGCCGACAGTTGCAATTTGCGTAAAGACCAGTCTGTGGCACGAGGCAGATAATCTTTGTGTTTCCGCGCTCGGCACAGGCCGACGGACGACAGGGTTCGTTACACAGATCCAAGTGATGCGTCGCGTTGTCGACGCGACTTACTCCGTTGGCAGTGACAGCGTTGCCAGTAAGCTGGTAGGCGCAGCCAGTTGCCCTTGGGTGAAAAGTATCGATCCGTCGCTTGCGCAAACTTTACCGATTGTGGAAGCCTGTGCGGTTATCAACGCAGTTACGCACTCGTTGCCTAGTCGCGTGACCATCCCGGTTGCCTGTGCGCTTGACGGGTGACTGTTTCTCCGTAACGCTTTGCTTACAATTGAGTGCGTTCGCTTCTAACTGGACTACGTCACTTCGGCTGTCTCCTGCGTGATTTAGAGTGCGGACGCTGACGTTCGCCGTTTTGCCGCTAGCCTCGGTTCTCGGCCAGAAACCGTGGCTAACGCCAAGACGGCGAACTCGAAGTGACGTTGTCCAGCTACTGAGGGAGATACGATCAGGTGCCGTCGCTGTTTGTCATTCAGGGTCGGGATCAAGGACGCCGCTTCGAGCTGCGCGAGCGCGTGCTGGGAATCGGCCGAGATCCGTCGAATCGAATTCGCTTGGGCGATACCGAGGTCTCGCGTCGTCACGCCGAACTGCACCGCTGTGAAGACGGTTACCATTGGCACGATCTGGGCAGCTCGAACGGCTCGTTCGTGAATACGGTTCGCGTCGAGCAACAACCGCTCCGCAGTGGCGATCGAATTCAGGTCGGCAGCACGCTGATGATCTACACGGATTCGTTGGCTGCCGCCCCCGTCGAGTTGCAGAAGGACGTGGACATCGTTGGTCCGCCGTCTGGCGAGCTGCTGGGGTCACAAATCGTCCAGGTTGTCAGCCAAGATGAAGGTAGCGAACTACTGTCGGCTGGCGAGCAGGAAGATAGTGCGAGCGGCTGGTTGGCTCGAGCACGCCGCAATCTGCAGATCATGTATCGAACTTCGTTGGCAGTCAGTCACACGATGGATATCGATCAGCTGCTGCAGCGGATTATGGAGTTGATTTTCGAATGGGTTAGTGCGGATCGCGGCTGCATTATGCTCGTCGATCGCGAAACGGACGAGTGGGTGCCGAAGGTCCGCCGCGATCGGCA
>JAGQPK010000722.1 GCA_020426755.1 Planctomycetales bacterium | reverse complement strand
TGCTCGTGAAGACCGAATCTTTCAAGTTGCCATTCCAACCGACGCGACGAAGACCCCCGACGCGCTGCCGCTACTCGCGCAGGCTATGGGTGGCGGCGCGGCACCTGACACGCCATTCTTCGCCTTTCAGTTTCCGCTGTTTCGCACGGGTGGCACCACCGGTGCGGCGATTAAGATCGACGTGGTCGGCGACTCGCTGGACGAAGTTATCACGGCGGCGGGCATTCTATTCAGCGACTTGGTTGCCGAATTTGGACCGCAAAGCACGAATCCGTCGCCCGCCAACTTCACGCTGCCAACGCCGGAGATCCGTGTCACTCCAAACGACGAACGCTTGCAGGACGCTGGTCTCACTCGGCGCGACGTCGGCTTGGCAACGCAAGCCTCCGGCGATGGCATCATCATTCCGCGCCGCTTCGAGCGAGGCGGTGAACTTAAGGACCTGAAGATTATCAACGCCGACTCACTGGGTGATTCTCCCGTGTACGACATGCTCAACGCACCTGTCGCCACTCGCCGTGACGGTGTAATCGATTTGGCCAGCGTCGCTGAGGTTGAGCGAGTCCGCGTGCAGGATCAAATCCGCCACGTCGACCGTCAACGGGCCGTCACACTCGAATTCACGCCTCCGGCGGATGCGGCCCTAGCGACGATCGTTGAGCAGCTTCATGCCAAAGTCAGCCAGCTGCGCGATAACGGCAGTATCCCCCCGGGAATCGATGTTAACTTCGCGGGCTCCGCCGGAAACCTTGCCGAAATCCGCACCGCGCTCATCGGAGATGGTTCCGTGATCGGCACGATCGGCAGCTCGCTCGTGTTGGCCTTCGTGGTTGTCTATCTCCTGATGGTCATTCTGTTTCAAAGCTGGACCTATCCCCTCGTGATCATGATCAGTGTTCCACTGGCAATGCTGGGTGGCTTCCTGGGGCTCGCCTTAGTTCACCACTGGACTGTCGCCGACCGGTATCTTCCTGTGCAAAACATGGATGTACTCACCATTCTCGGATTCGTGATCCTGGCCGGTGTCGTCGTGAACAACGCCATCCTGATCGTTCATCAAGCGCTCAATTTTCGAGCAACCGGAGTCGACGAGGACGGTAATCCGGTCAGCGCAGATCCCAATGAAGCGATCGTTCAATCCGTCACCAGTCGTGTCCGTCCGATCTTGATGAGCACCCTCACTAGCGTCGGAGGCATGCTCCCACTCGTCTTTCTGACCGGACCCGGTAGTGAACTCTATCGCGGACTCGGAGCCGTGATCACAGGGGGCCTGCTAATCTCGACGATCTTCACCATGTTTCTCGTCCCAGTGGTACTAAGCATGGTGTTCGAACTGACCAAGAAAACCGTTGCGGGAGATGTGGAATCACGAGTGGAAACCCTAGCCACCCAGAAGATAACGAATCCACGACCTGCAACTATTTCACATAGCTGACGACTGCTTGTCAGGCCGAGTTGCACGTCGAAGCGACGTGGAGATATGTAGTGCCTTGCGCAAGGCAGGTCGAGCGCGCACGAATCAAGTCGACGTCGCAGCCCACCCTTGCACACCGCAACTCCACGTTCTGCGTACGAATCGCATTGAGCGGCCCTAACGCACGTCTTCAATTTCAAAACCAACCTGGGGTCGTGGCATACGTAGCTCCCAAAAGAACCTGCGATCGTGTGACGCGATTGTGACATCATTGATGCTTGCTTCACGCCTTCGCATCAGGCCGTCGGCGTCAAACTCCCAATTCTCGTTGCCATACGCGCGATACCAGTCGCCATTCTCCAGGCAATACTCGTACTGAAACCGAACGGCAATACGATTGCCGGCAAAGGTCCACAGCGATTTGGCGAGACGATAGTCGAGCTCACGCTGCCACTTCTTGTTGAGGAACAACTCGATCTGCTGCCTTCCGCGAACAAATTGATCCCGATTTCGCCATTCCGAGTTGATCGAGTATGCTTGTGCGACACGATGTGGGTCCTGCGAATTCCAGGCATCCTCGGCGGCGCGAACTTTGGCCAAGGCAGTGTCGTGATTGAACGGGGGTACGAGTGGAGTTGAGGTTGGCATCGTCGCTCCCTTAGCGTTTTGAAATGTGGAATAACCGAGGCCCATCGGCGTGGTACACCGCCGAGGACCACTGCCGGATCGTTCCAGCAGTGGAAGTCCTCGGGCTGGCGAGTCACGCGGTAACGCGACTCAATTCAGATCAGGCGACTTTGCAGGCCAAGCATTCGGCCTGAGGAAAGTCGACGTCCGTTTCGGCAACATGGTTGAAGTAGTTGGTGAAAATGTTCAGCGCAACATTTGCTACTACTTCGGTTAGATCACTGTCGGTAAAGCCGTGGTCACGCAATTCTCGAACGTCGTCGTTTGTGACGCGACCACGCTCCTTGACCAGCTTACGGGCGAAACGCAAAAGCGCATCACTTGTTGGATCGACCGACATTCCCAGACGAGCGTCGCGGAGTTGATCAGCGCTGAGACCTGCCATCTTGCCGAGCGCCGAATGGGCCGCCAGACAATACTCGCATTGATTCGCTTCACCGACCGCCAACGCGATTTGCTCACGCTGCTGCGTCGTGAGCGATCCGCTGGCGAGACCGCCGCTGAACTGTAAGTAGGCGTTCAAGGCCGCCGGCGAGTTGCCGATCGCTCGCATCATGTTCGGGACCATACCGAGCTTCCCTTTAATGGCACGGAACAATTCGGCGACGCTACCTGTGGCACTTTCCGGTGAGATTTGTTCGATTCGAGGCATGACAAGATTCTCCAATAACTCGCAATTCAACCTGCAGAAGATCGGTCCGACTGAACGCTCAGTGGAATTCGTCCTGCCCTTAAATCAACTTTCGTGCCAAAGCACTATGGCGCGACGCAAGTTATTACTCACAAGTCACTTACTGACGAACAGTAGGTCTCTTGCGTCTCCACGACATCTCGTTGGTAATCGAAATATCGATGCCGATCCACGATATGTCGTTGTCCTGAAGCCATTCGACCGTTGGCGCGAAGTCCTATTGGCGCGTGTTCCGGGGAACGCCCCAGCCGATTGCCTAGCCGTCCGCAGGGCTGGGACCTCTGTTTTTTCCATCGCGAGTGGCCAGAGTCCAGCTGGGGCCACACTGCCCACCGCACTGAAAAGCGATAGCTGCGCGATCGCACTCCATAGTTTTGGATTGCGGCCGCGCAGCTGCCGCTTTTGATCGACTTGAATCGGTCACATCCTCCGCGGAATGGAACGAAACAGCGCGGTGACAGAAACAGCGCGGTGACAAAACAGCGCGGTGAAACAGCGCGGTGAAACAGCGCGGTGAAACAGCGCGGTGAAAACAGCGCGGTGACACACACCGGTTGCTGGCGTGTGTTTCGGGGCAACGCCCCAGCCGATTGCCTAG
>JAGQPK010000721.1 GCA_020426755.1 Planctomycetales bacterium | reverse complement strand
GTCGAGCATCACGACTCGTGAAATTATTGACGCCGATCCTGACAATCGCTATTTGACTCGCTCGATGGTCAAACCTATCGACGCCGAATCACTCCGCGACGCGATGTTGTTTGTCAGCGGCGAGCTGCAAGTGGACGGTGGCGGTAATCATTTGCCGCCCAATATGACCAGCGACTACGATTACGTTCATCATGAGAATTGTCGCAGCATTTACTTGCCAGTACTGAGAAACTCGTTGCCGGAACTGTTCGATGCCTTCGACTTTGCCAACCCGAGCATGGGGTTGGGTAAGCGAACGCCGACTGTGGTGCCGCAACAGGCGTTGTACCTGATGAACCATCCCTGGGTGACAGAACGGGCACAAGCCGCAGCGTTGCGAATTCACGCGGAAGGTCATCGTGCGATTAACGCTGGCTTGCAGCGAGCGGCTTGGTTATGTTACGGGCGTGCATTGACCGCCGACGAATTGCAGGTACTCAGCTCGCTATGCACCGCTGATGAACGTGGCGAGTTACGCGTCGATGACCTCGCACTCGTCATTCAAAACTTGTTCGCATCAATCGACTTTCGGTTTCTAGAATGAACTTGCCTAGTTTTGCGGCGACCGTCGCGCTCGACGAGCGTTCCCCCGCGTGCTCGTGCTCGTGCTCGTGCTCGTGCTCGTGCTCGTGCTCGTGGCCGAATGCGGCAACATTAACCGGAGTTTTCGAACTCATCGAATATTGAATAAAGATGTCCGATCAACGAATTACTGAGACTGGCGTCCGGCTAAATCGTCGCAATTGGCTGGCAAGCACGGCTTGCGGCTTTGGTGCGTTGGCTGCGTCGGTGCTGGCGACGGAGGACGCACGTGCAGCGACTCATCTGGCGCCGCAACCGCATTTTGCGCCGCGTGCGAAGCGCATCATCTTCTTGTTTATGCAAGGTGGGGTGAGTCAAGTTGATTCGTTTGATTACAAGCCACTGTTGGCGAAGCAAAATGACGCGATGATGGATTTCGCGGACGCTCGGGTGTTGGCCAATACGGGCAAGCGGCAGTCGCCGCACCGCGTGATGAAGTCCCCGTGGAGTTTCAACAGTATGGCGAAACGGGCCGATATGTGTCGGAG
Source organism: Planctomycetales bacterium (assembly GCA_020426755.1). Classification (GTDB taxonomy): domain Bacteria; phylum Planctomycetota; class Planctomycetia; order Pirellulales; family Pirellulaceae; genus JAGQPK01. The sequence goes on along the minus strand of JAGQPK010000721.1, from coordinate 2,281 downwards.
TTGTTTCCGCAAACAGCGCAGCACGTCGATCGCCTGACGTTAGTTCATTCGATGCATACCGAAGGTGTGGCGCATGGGCCCGCGACGTTGTTCCTGCATTGCGGGGCTACGAATTTCATTCGGCCATCGATGGGCGCCTGGGTCAGCTACGGTCTGGGCCGCGAGAACGACAATCTGCCGGCCTTCGTGACCATTGCGCCGTCCTTGGGCAACGGCGGGCCGCGTAACTACGGCAATGCTTTCTTGCCGGCGACTTGTCAGGGCACGCCACTCGGACGGGCTGGTGCGACACCCGAGCAGATCGCGATTCGTAATCTGTCGGGTTCCATGACAGTGGCAGAACAACGTCGGCAGTTGGATGCGCTCCATGAACTCAATCTGCAGCAGAGCGCTCGACGCGGTGGAGGCGACAATTATGCGGCAGTGACCGAGTCTTATGAACTGGCTTGGCGGATGCAGGGCACGGCGCCCGAGATCCTCGATCTCTCACGCGAAACGGCGGAAACTCGCGCGCTGTATGGAATCGACGAGCCGGAGACTGACGGGTTTGGCCGCAAGTGCTTGCTGGCAAGGCGACTGTGCGAGGCGGGCACTCGCTTCATTCAAGTCACTTATGGCGAAAAAAAATTCGGCGAATCCTGCCTGGGATCAGCATTCGAACTTGCCACAGCATGCCCGACATGCGTTCGCGGTCGACAAACCGATTGCCGGACTGTTGACGGACCTGGAACGTCGGGGCCTGTTGGAGGACACAATCGTCTGGTGGGGCGGCGAGTTTGGCCGCACGCCTTACGCGCAGAACAACGGCACGGGCCGAGATCACAACCCGGGCGGCTTCACGATTTGGCTGGCCGGCGGTGGCACGAAACCTGGCTTGGCGTATGGTGCGACCGACGAATTCGGTTTCGCCGCAGTGCATCAGAAAGTGCACATGCACGACCTGCATGCATCGCTACTGCACCTCTTGGGCCTGGACCATCAGCGGCTTACATTTCGGCACGCCGGCCGTGATTTTCGACTGACGGATGTGAAGGGCCGTGTCGTCGACGATCTCTTCGTATAGTGCTGTCGACTCACGTCGGTCCGCTCGCTTACTGGCCGGGACGCTTTCCTTTCCCGTATCGCGAGGATGGGCAATTCCGTGTAAGCTACGAGGAAAGTGCTTTGTCAAAGCGAACAAGCGGGGCGGCATGTGTTTCGCCGTCACTCGCTAGCGTCGGTAAGAGTGGCGTAAGCCGCGTCTAGCGCCATTTAGCGAAGGGCGTGAAGTTCGCCGCACGGCGTTAGCTGCGGTTCTGAGGTCTGGCTGGCTGAATCAGCGCCGGGAGGAATCGACGCCAACGCATTGCGGCGAACTGAAGTCAGATCTTGCGTCGACTGTGATGAGGCGCTCGTCGGAATTGGGACGCAGTTGAGGCCTGGGAGCAGAGATGGTCTGGTTTAAGAGGGTGGGCGAGCGACTGTATGCGCTCGACTGGAACGTTCACGGTAAGTGGTTTGTACTGTCAGGGCTAATTGGCGTTGTTGCGGGCGTAGGTGCAATTGCGTTTCAGGTCCTCACCCAGGTGGTGATGCACTACGGTTTGGGGCAGATTGCCGGTTACCATCCAGGTGAGCCTGTCGGCGAACACGGCATTTTTCCTCACGTCGCGACTACCTTCGTGCCATGGCTCATTGTGGCGGTCGCCGCCGTCGGCGGATTGCTGTCCGGCATCATCGTTTATTCGCTGGCACCGGAGGCCGAGGGCCACGGGACCGACGCTGCGATCGACGCCTTTCACAATAAACGCGGTGCGATCAAGCCGCTGATTCCGCTGGTCAAGACAATCGCCTCGGCAATTACGATCGGCACCGGCGGCTCTGGCGGACGCGAAGGACCCATCGCGCAGATCGGCGCGGGATTCGGTTCGTACCTGGCTCACCTATTGAAGCTGACCGCGCACGATCGTCGGATCATGCTGGCTGCCGGCATGGGCGCCGGCGTCGGGGCGATCTTCCGTGCACCGCTGGCCGGTGCATTGTTCGCCGGTGAGATTCTCTACAGCGAGCCGGATATTGAGTCGGACGTGATCGTGCCGACAGCCATGTCCTCGATTGTGGCATACACGGTTTACACGTTGTCGATGCCGCCGTCAATTCGCTACATGCCGTTGTTCGGCCACGAATTGCAGTACTCGATGGGGTCGCCGCTCGAGCTGATTCCCTACGCGATGTTGAGCGTCATTTTGACGCTGTTTGCTGCGTTGTACATCAAGGTGTTCTACGGCGTTCACAAGTTGTT
>JAGQPK010000720.1 GCA_020426755.1 Planctomycetales bacterium | reverse complement strand
TTTCGGCGTGATTGAGAGTCTGAAGAAGCTGATTTCGGAATGATGATTTCGGATTTCTGATTGAGGAATACAGCATCCCGAAGTCCGCAGTCCCTACTTCATTCAAAAATCAAAGATCAAAAATCAGCACTCCTCAATCGGCGCCGGGGCGAACTAAGCAGCAGCGTCTTCGTGACTTCGAGGTGAATCTAACCGAAGTGATTCTCGCAGCGGTGACACGCGACCGTTACGCGGTCTCGCGTACTTCAGATTCGTAGCGGCCGAAGATCATGCGTCCGGCACTTGTTTGCAGGACGCTCGTGACAGCGATGCGGACGTTCTGGTTGATGTGCGAACGCCCGCCTTCGATGACGATCATCGTGCCGTCATCCAAGTAGCCGACGCCCTGTCCGTCTTCCTCGCCCGGTTTGACAACTCGGACCGTAACGTGTTCGCCAGGCAGAAACACTGGCTTCAAAGCGTTAGCCAAGTCATTTAGATTCAACACTTCCACGTTGTGCAATCGCGCGACCTTGTTCAAGTTGTAGTCGCCCGTGACCAACTTGCCTTCTAGTCGCTTGGCCAACAAGACGAGCTTCATGTCGACTGGTTGGTTGGCCGCTTCGGGTAACTCTCGATCGTAGATCTTGAGGTCGACATCCGGATTGCTCCGCAGCCGATTGAGAATATCGAGTCCACGACGGCCGCGGCTGCGACGCAACTTGTCGCTACTGTCGGCAATACTCTGGAGCTCTGCCAACACAAACCGTGGCATGATCAACTGATTGTCAAAGACTCGCGCTTCGACGACGTCGGCAATGCGACCGTCAATCACAACGCTAGTATCCAAAATGTACGGCTTGATGCCTTTGACTTCCTTGGCAAACTCGACGTACGGAATGATAAAGCGAAAATCGTCTTTCGTCTGAATCAACACGCTGATGCACGTGTAGCAGAGCACCATCCCCAGTACTAACTGAGACGGACTGCGATACGACTCGGAGACGATCGGCGTGAGCGCGATACCGATGATGTAGGTCAGAAACAAACCGATCAACACTCCGAAGTAAACCGCGGTGATCGTTTCGATCCGCTTACGCGGCCAGATCGTGTCGATGCCGATCACGATTGCCGCCAATCCCATGACGAATACAAACACCGCCCACGGCGACCAGGCCGGCTGTTCCGGCAAGATACCGGCGCGAATAAACGTGACTGATAGCCCGGCGGCAACCAGCAAAAACACGCTTCGCAGCGCGATCAGAGCCATATTCGTCTTGGTTTGTTCTTTCACCAGTCCACCTTCCGCGTACAACCAACTTTCCAGAGTATCACCGCCAGGTACGCGTAAAAAGGGGGAGCAGACCGAAACGGCGTATATCCGAACAGCAAGTTCGCCGAAAGGCATTAGCCGCGGTTCTCGCTGCAGTCAGACTCGGTGCCGGGGGTAAACCGACGCTAACGCGTTACGGCGAACGATCCGGAGAGCGAACTAACTGGGAGCTAACTACGCCGACGGCGAACTACAGCTCCTGCGAACTGACAGCGTTAAGCTAGTTGTTCAAACTGCCGCAAGCAAAAGTGATCCGTCATGCCACCTAAGTAATCCGCGACGGCTCGGCGTACGCTAACCTCCTCCAATCGCTGTTGGAATTTCTCCGGCAAGCGTGCTGGATCATTGCAATACAGATTGAACAGATCACGCAGTTTACGTTGAGCTTCCGAGCGACCAGCGATCACTGCTGGGTGCCGGTAGACCTTTTGAAACAGAAAGCGTTCCAGTTCGCGTTTTTGATGTCCAATGTCAGCGGACGAACAGATGCAAAGCGGCCCGCGCAAGGTATCGGTGGCCGACGAGAAGCCGGCGGCCTCCAACGCGGCGGTGCTCTGTTTCAGCAGATCGCTGACCTGCAGGTCAATCAGCTCATGCACCAACGTGCGGCGTAGCATCTTGCCCTGCAACGAACCAAATCGATCAATCACCCTGCGATGGCATTCAGCGACCAACGGCAGCTCAAGCAACTCCTCAACCGTCAGTAACCCCAACTTGACCGCATCGTCAACATCATGGGCGTCGTAGGCCATGCTGTCTGCCGCGTCGACGACCTGGGCCTCAAGCAAGGGGCAATCGCCGGCGTGAACACGGTGCTTTGCCGCGCGGAACTCCTGACTCATCAAAACTTCACGCGTCAGGTTCAAGCCGCGGTAGTGTGGGTAGGGGCGTTCCAGATCGAGCACGAGTGTCAAGGCAAATTGATTGTGCGAGAAGCCGCCGTCGTCGACGAGACATTCATTGAGCGCATCTTCACCGGCATGACCGAACGGCGGATGGCCAATGTCGTGCAGGAGTGCCAGTGCTTCGACCAGGTCTTCGTTCAGTCGCAAGGTACGGCCAATTGTACGGGCGACTGATGCCACCTCCATCGTGTGGGTCAGGCGCGTGCGATGATAGTCGCCCATACCGCCAGTGAAAACCTGCGTCTTGCCACTCAAGCGGCGAAACGCGGCACTGTGCACCACACGATCACGGTCGCGTTGGAACGCCCCCCGGTAAGGGTGCTCTGTTTCCGGATGTTGGCGCCCGGCGGAATCCGCGCTACGCATGGCGTACGGGGCCAAGTAGGCCGCCTCGATATCATCACGTGTGAACGCATGAGCAACCATTTTTGTCAACTCTTGCTGGCGTCAAAAAGCTCTGTTAGGGTAGCAAGTTTACCCTGCATTTTACGTCCTGGGCAGAGCGGCGATGAGCGTGAGTCACCCCGAAGTAGCCGGCAGCGTAACCGATCTGGGTCCCAACGTCCGCATTCGCGGCGCACGGACTCACAATCTGCAGAATCTTGATCTGGAGATCCCGCGCGACCAGTTCGTGGTGATCACCGGTCCCAGCGGTTCCGGTAAAAGCTCACTGGCATTCGACACGTTGTACGCCGAAGGACAGCGACAATACATTGAGAGCTTGTCGATTTATGCGCGACAGTTTCTCGATCAACTGCAGCGTCCCGACGTCGATCTGATCGAGGGACTGCAGCCGACGATCTGCATCGATCAACGAGCCGGGCAGCTCAGCCGCCGCAGCACCGTCGCGACCGTCACGGAAATCTACGACTACCTCCGCTTGATGATGGCCCGCTTGGGTCGCGCTCATTGCTACAAGTGCGGCGAGGAAATCCGCCAGCAACCGGTCGAACAGATCCAAGATCGGCTGATGAACTTCCCGGAAGGCACCAAGGTCATGATCATGGCGCCGATGGTGCGAGGCCGCAAAGGCGGACACAAGGATGTGCTAGCAAAGATCCGCAAAGCGGGCTTGGTGCGAGCGCGCGTGGACGGCGCCGTCTACGATCTGGACAACATCCCGGAACTCTCTCCGCGCAAGAACCACGAGATCGATGCGGTGGTCGATCGCGTGATCATCCGCAGTGG
>JAGQPK010000071.1 GCA_020426755.1 Planctomycetales bacterium | reverse complement strand
CTTAACAGGACCAAATTCAAATCTCTCCTGGACCATGTGATTCAACTCGCTGCGTGAGGCCCTAAAGTGCAGGTAGGTCCTCGAAGGGGCAGGTCACTGCGACTGCCAATATGGCGCGAAGTGTTATTGGGTCACTTGGACGTGCTAACCGTATTGAATTCAGTTGTCGAATTGCAGTGTCGTATTGGTTGTAAGCGCTTGGTGTTCGATTAGTCGCATATAGAATCTGTGCCAAACGATGTCTCGAACGCACTTCTTCGAGTTGGAGGAGAAAGCCCACAGGAATATCTGTGCGAGTCATACTCACCGCCGCCAGAGCACTGGATTCGGCCTTGGCCCAATCGCGACGCAGAACATAGCTGTCACTAATGCTTCTCAGACACCGCGCCGATAACAACCTGAATGAGAACGCCGTGGGCGCAGCGAGTGAGGCGGCAGCCACGTGATCGAGAGCATTTTCGAGGGTCGCAATTGCCTCGTCAGGGTTTCCTCGCAAGTTTGCAACCCGCGCTGAGCAAATCCGGTAGTACCCGTACCAGTACTTGGCATTCAACCCCCTGGAGGCAACCTCGAACCGATTAGCGATCTGGTCGGCCTCCTGCAGTACCTCATCTATCTGGTCCCAAGCACCTAGGTTCATCAGTATTTCTAATAGTTGGGACCGCGCAAACAGAGACACCGTTACCGGGTTGCCACTCGATTCGAGTCGTCGCACCGATTCCATTGCGATACGACATTGCTTCTCTGCCTCGTGCAGTTGGCCGGCTACTCGGAGGGCCTCCGCGTACAAGCCGTGCAGCCAGACGAGTCCCGTGTCGTCGCTGCCCGTTAGGCGAGCGAGAAAGAGTCGCTTTCTATGTGAGATGATGGCATCGCGGATTCGCAGGTCCAGTTGCAGCGCAAAAGACTGCGTATCGTAAGCGTCTTGAAGCAACTGGTGGACTTTTCCTGGAATGGTTTCTTTGGCCAACCATGGCTCTAAGAGTTGTATGGCCTGCAAGGAATCATCGTGCGAAAAATTTCCTTGGTGCGACAAGTACTCAGCGCGGATCACGAGCAATCTGGCTAGATTCTCGTCAAACTCGCGACGCTGCTCCATCGGTACTTGCGGCTTGAGACGCTCCAGGGTTGCGATCGAATTACTTACGATTGCGACGTCAGTGGCTGGGTCCGTTTTCCCGGTCAACTCGGCGGGCGGGATAAAGACAGATCGCCATGCCGTTTCAAGGTTGGCATTGGCTCGCTCACGTTCCCTCCCAAGTCTCGCCTCGCGCATCCAACCGAATACCGCGGCACACGCAATCACAAAGCTACTCATCGCGACCAGCCAAGCCAGCAATTGGTTGCGTTTCAACCACTGTTTCGTGCGGTATAGGACCGAGGGTTTTCTGGCTCGAATGGTCTGGCAACTGAGAAATCGCTGCAGGTCGTCAGCGAGTGCCTGCATGTCGTGATATCTCTGCTCAACAGCTTTCGCCAGAGACTTGCACACGATCGTTTCGAGGTCTCTTGGGATCTCGCGGTCTATTGAACGGGGGGCGCGCGGTTCTGATTCAAGTATGTCACGGATCAGATCGACACGATTGGCGTGGACATGCGCGGCTTGGTGCGTAAGAAGTTCGTAGAGCGTAACCCCAAGAGAATAGATGTCCGTGCGGTGATCGACCACGTCACCGCCTCTGAGTTGCTCGGGACTCATGTATCGCAGCGTACCCACGACATCGCCAGTTAGGGTCAAGTCACTGGTCGCGTGGCTTCGGGCCAAGCCAAAATCGGTAATAAACAGCTTGCCACTTTCGTCCAGAAGCATATTGGACGGTTTTATGTCGCGGTGAATGACACCGTGTTGATGAGCATGGTAAAGTGCGTCCGCCGCCTGCAGGCCGAGCTCTGCGACGGTTCGGTAGCGAGCCTCCTTATTCGAAGTAGACTGTGTGAGCAAGCTGGTGAGTCGAACGGTCTCAGAGTCGTCGGAGCGAACATTGGAAGTTAGCGTTACCCCGGATGAATCATGCAACGGACGTACCGTCCTGGGAGCTGTGAGTGAGGGATCTGGATCTGCCAGCGTTCTCCCCTCGATCAACTCCATCGCGTAGTAGTGAACTCCACGATCGCATCCCGACTGATAAACACTCACGATATGTGGATGCTTCAACATCGCTGCCGCGCGGACTTCGTTTTGAAATCGCGCGAGATGGCGTTTGTCAAGTAACGAAGCGAATGGCAGTACTTTCAAAGCTACCCGACGTCCCAGCGATAACTGCTCAGCTTCGTAAACGATGCCCATACCGCCGCGGCCCAATTCGCGCAGGATACGAAAATCGCCCAGTGCTGACACATTCATATGTCCGACACTTTCCTCGCGATTATTCGACTTGCGCACCGACGCTCCGGTCCGAATCTGCGGTCCGATCCGTTCGATAAGATCGAGTCCTTCCAAACAATCCTCTAGCTCCGTTCCCAGTTCCGGGAACTGAGACAAGAAATCCTCGCGATTAGGACTCTCACCGTTCTCAAAGCGTCGAAGATATGCTTCAAATGCTCGGGATAACGGATCGTCATGCGAGCTCGATAGTCCGTACGCACGGTTTTCGTCTTCATTCAAAGGCGTTTGTTCGTGGTTCATAGCTTTCCCCGCAATTGGCGTCGCAATTGAGCCAAGGCGCGAGGCAACATGCACTTCACGCTCGGTAGCGACCGTTTCATTCGCTGGGAAATCTCAGGAAATGGAATTCGTTCGATAAAGTGAAGTGTTAAAACTTCGCGATAATCTTCCGACAGTTGATCCAGCGCTTCCGCAAGAATGACCCCACGCTCTTTTTCAGCGAGGTGTTCACTTGGCGACGCGGCTCTATCCGCGATCGCTCTTAGTGCGACATTCGATTCGTCGGTGAGTCGCTGCTGAAGACTGTGCTCTATTCGCACGTCGCGTTTCTGAGTGCCGTAATAATGGCGCACATAGTTGGCGAGAGTCCCAGCCAAAATCTGACGTAACCACGCGAGAAACTCTGCTTCGGTCGTACCGCGGAACTGCTCGAAAGCATGACATGCCTGAAGAAATACCTCTTGGACGATATCCGAAGCATCAAATTTTCCTGCGAGTCCTTTGCCAATCCGTGCGCGTGCCAGCAACTTCACATAGCTCCGATAGACTTCAAGCAGAGAGTTTAGGTCGCCGTCTTTGCGAGCTTGCAAGAGCATTCGTGTTGGATCAGAATACGCAAAGTCCGGCATACGTTGGTCCCCGTCGATAAGGTCACGGTCGGAACCGATATCGTATCGCATATTCTTAGGAAATAATTGAAACAAATGTAATCTAGCCGAAACAGGCGTTTCCCTGACGTCGCGCTGTTTGGGGATGTACACAAACGTCAGCTTTTGTACCGCAGTCGGGGATCGGGGCAACTGACGCTGCACTCAACCCCTGATTGAGGCAGGGGGAAGCCGGTAGTTCTATAGATTGCGCGATATCAGCGCAGCTACTGCATCTGTGCGAGATTAGCGAAGGATCTCGCGGGATGCTACTTGTTGGTAAATCGCAGTGCCGTTCATTTTGTGCTTAGCGTCTGGGGGCCATGCCATTCACCGCATCTCTAGACGTATGCGCTGGCGAATACGCATGGATCCAAGACTAAGACGTGGTGGGCAACGGACTTGCTTTGGTTGTGAGGAGACGCCCCGTGCCGCGGAGATTTCTGATTGCGGCATACGCAATCGCGAAAAAAAACAATGGGTCTGCCGTCGAACTTGGCTCGGGGACCGCAATGATGGTTCGCGGTCCGCGTTCGAACCCGCCATCCGTGAATGCCAGTACAAGATCAGCGCTATTGAACTCACCGTCCGAGTTCCAGTCACCGGTGTGCCAGATCGAATTCTTATATTTGGTATCTTCATACTCACCGGCAACGAAAACGGTGACTAAATCTTCGCTGTCGAACTGTCCGTCTAGGTTTGCGTCGCCAAAGTAAGTCAATGCGATTTGCTTTGTCCACAACTGGGCATCGTCTGGCGTCACGTTGCCATCTTGGTTCACGTCGAACTTTGCCGGTGACAATCGATTGTCCAAGATACCCTGCACTTGTCGCTGAAGTAATTCGATATCAGCGACGTCAATCACGCTGTCGGCGTTAAAGTCACCTCGCACAGATTCTATCCGTGTAAGGCCAACTGACTGGGGATCAAAATCTGCCGGAAACACGGTCCATTGGTTGTAGATTGTGCCTGAGGAGAAAATGGCTGTCGGCAGTGAACTGGCTGCCAGATCCGCGTTGCTCAGATTCGCGTCCCTGAAGTCGGTCTGCGCAAGTGTGCCTCGAAGGTATGCATTGGAAAGATCTTGGGCGTGGAAGTCCCAATCGCTCAGATCGATGTCGCCGAGATTGATGCCGCGTAGGTCCTTGGCAGCGTAACTGGCCGTTGAATAGACCTGCTCTCTCAACAAGGATTGGACACCCCAAAAGTCTGCACCCTTGATGATCGCTCCCGTGAAATCAGCGTTCTCGACCGAAGTCGTTACGAGACAATTCATGCACGGAAGTTGACTGAAGACCGCATCTGTTAAGTTCTGACGACGAAAGTCCCAGCCCGACAAATCGCTCTGTCCAAACACAATGCCAACTAGGTCTTTTGCCTGATAGCTCGCTGTCTTATAGAACTGCTCGGAATTTAGGCCTCCGTCGCGAATCGACTCGAGTCGGGCACCCTTGATGATCGCATCGGCAAAGTCAGCGTTGGTCACGGTGCTGTGACTTAGATTGGCGTTCTGCAAATTCGCACCGGACAGATTGGTTTGCGTAAGGTTGGCGCCCATCATATACGCTTGCGTCAGGTTTGCACCCGATAGATTGGCGCGCGACAACTCCGCCCAAGCGAAATTCGCGCCTGACAGATTCTGGTCAGTGAAATCCCATTCGCGAAAGTCACCAGAGCAGCCGAACATAGCTTGACTGAATTCAGTTTCCATCAAGGACTTGTTCCGGTAGCTCGCCGTCGAATACAGTTGCTCAGCCGTTAATCCTTCGTTTGGACCTGTGCATGTGAGGTCAGTACCTTCGACAATCGCGTCATCGAAAACTGCTCGTAGCAGCCATGAGCCCTGAAGTATCGCGTTGCGCAGATCCGCTCCCGTAAAGTTCGCGTCCGTTAGGTCAAATCCCGAGAGATCCGCGAACTCCAGTGAAAGATTTGCGAACGAGACCCCTGGCTTCGGCCAAAGTCCTTCCGTACCAGGAATCACGCTTGACGTCTCGCGATGATAGATTTCGGCCAAGCCGATGGGGCAAACATTTAGCAAGGCGATGGCGAGAAGAATTGAAATGCCATACCGTGCAGGTGACGTCATGGGGAAGTTCCTTATTGCCGAAACCACCAATCGTAGATAGCAAGAGCCATCCGCGCGATCAACTTGATCGCCGCATTCTCAAGCCAAGTAGACAAGCAAGCCCTGTTATGGCGTGAATGGCCGCCGATGGTTCGGGAACAATATGCTGATCCGATGCTTGCACGTAACGGTACACGCCTGTCGCTTGTGTTGTTCCGCCCGTGAAGAACTCTTGACTCGCTGTCCAGACGATGACCCCGCCGGGCGCACGAAACCGAGTATCTTGGACGCTGATTGTCGGTTCGGCCGGCATGGGTTCGTCGGCTGCCCAGGCCCACAGACTAACTTGATCACCGAAGGCGTCTAACTGGAGGATGACATCTTGGTGAGCTGGATCAAGAGCAGTTGGCAGCGAAGCTACGAGGTCAGATTTCGAACCGGCACGGCTCAACCCGACGGTGCTGGTTTGTGCATTGATGAAGCCGACGTAGCCCTCATCGACGTTGGCCCTTCTCGCTCGGACGACGACGCCAACGTAATCGCCTTCTAAGAGACGCATTTGAGATCGAAGTGAAATATCGGCGACACCGACGTCCAAGGGTTGAAATGCGGAGGCAAAATTCGGTCCCGATACGATGAGGTCCGTCGAATCGACCAACAAGTCCAATGTGTCGTACGGTTGCCACGTTACCGGATTATTATCACGATCTAACGGGACGTCATTCGTGACGGACCCGTCACTAAAATCGTCGAAGAAGATGTCTTCTGCCGACACGTGAGTGGTCGCGATAGCGACGGCGACGCTTAAAACTAACATCGTCAATTTACCGATCATCAGAGGTGCTCCCTCAGTTTGGATTAAGAATGGCATTGCTCGCCGCACCACGACGACGGCCATCTAATTCCAGTGCGAGATTCGGGGTCGATTCACCCAGCAGAAAATGGCAAACTTTTCAGATGAATGCGGCCGCTTTCGCGAGGACCAGGGAATGGCGGCTTCAGTGCACCATCGTGGTTGCTTCATCGAGCAATCGTCCAAATCCCAACACACCGAGATCGCCGTACATGATGGGGAGTTTCTCCGCGATTGCCGTAAGGGCGCGACCTAGCGTCTGGCGTGCCTGGTCCTGTTGGCCGAGTTGCCATTCGATCATGGCCAATAGGAGCCAATCGGAAGCATCGCCTCCGCTGCGAAGCTGCATGGAATGTTCGACGGACGCGGCGGCTTCGCGCCAGACGCCGCAGCGATATTGGCTCCACGCCAACCACCGCGACGATATGCCGCTGGAGTCCATCGCAACGTTTTCGGCCAGCTGCAACGCCCGTTGGGGATCTCGAAACGAGAGATCCGGGCAATGCGTCAAAAAGATGATGAGTCGACGCTGACAATATTCTTCACCGGGTACATCGGCAGCGACCTCTTCAAGTAGGGCCTTAGCAATTTCGAAATGTGCTCGTGCTTGCTCAGCTTGTCCTTCGCTGAAGAGTAATTCGCCAGTACGAAAATTCGCCAGCGCAGCGTTGTACGACAGCGTGCGGCCACGGTTGGGCTGCCACAACTCCAGTGACCGTTGAACGGCCGCAATTGCCTCATCCGTGCGACCGACCTGACTAAGTGCGTCGCCGAGCAAGAAATGATTCCATGCAGTCACGTCGACGTAGAATGGCGAATATTCAAGGCCGCTTGATTTCTTTGCCCTGGTGTCGACGGCAGATTGAAGGATGTCGATTGCTGCCAAAGGTTCACCGACATAGATTCGATGCCGTGCAGTGGTGTTAAGCAGAACGCTGTTCCAGATGTCACAGACCGCGACCCACCAACTTGTCTCCGCCGGTTCACGAGACAAGATCTGCATCGCATCTTCCAGATGCAGCTGCGCTTCGTCAAACTGATTCATCGACAGCAAAAGATCAGCTAAACGCGACCGCACGTTAACGCCCGCGATTCCCGTTCCGTCCAGTGCATCACGGAATAGTTTGTCGGCCCGCTTCCAGTCGCCGTGCCGTTCATAGGATAGCGCCAGCATGCAGCGCACCTCAAAGAGATTTGAACGATAAATCTCGTTGTCGGGAGATTCTCCGACGAGTCGCAGTAGATGCTCGTGAGCGTTTTCGTAATGCTCGATGCAGTCCTGCCAGTTCAGTTTTGAATATGACAATTGGGCCGTTGCCTTGTGGGCTCGCGACAAGATGAGTCGATACCTTGGCTCATCAGGATACTCAGTCACAAGGTCTTTCAGTATGGCGACGGCCGGCTTACCGTACCGATCGTTCTCGATGCCGGCAAAGAAGTTCAAACTGGCCAACTGATTGTTGAGTCGACCAAATTCCAATCGCACTTCTGGATCGGCTGGACGCTGCTGCAACATTGCTTCCGTAAATGCGATGGCATGCCTTAGTAGATCGGCTTTCACAGTGCGGACCTGATCCGCTTCGGGAACTAAACGAAGTTGTCCGGTTTGCGCTACGATTTGCTGGACGAATTTGCCGGCCTCGTCGAGACGTCTCTCAGCCACCTTTCGTTGTTCGTCAGCGATCGCGCGTTGTTCCGCGATTCGGAGTCGGTCGATCACAATAAACGCGACCGCAAAGAACAAGGCTGCCGTCACGAGGGCAACCGAGATTGTGGTGCCGCGGTACTTGCGTGCAAGTTTTCGCACGCGATATGCCGCACTTGGAGGACGCGCAGCAACTGGGTCGTGGGTCAAGTGTCGCTCGACATCCTGTGCCATTGCGTCAACGGTTTCATAACGATCAGTGCGATTCTTTTCGAGCGATTTCATGACGATCCAGTCCAAATCGCCTCGCAATTGCCTAGCAAGTCTCGCCGGGTTGGTCTTCCGATTTCTGGCGCTCTGTTCGGCACATGCCCCGAGTGAACTCAGCCGTCGAGAGGGTGAAGGGACATCGCAATCTAGTATGGCGCGACAGATTTCGTCATAGCTCATACATTGCAATTGACTGGGAAGTAACGGCGTTGTGCCAGTAACGAGTTCGTACAGCAACACGCCCAACGAGTAGACGTCGGAGCGAGTATCGATGTCGATGTCCGAGAGTTGTGCCTGCTCGGGACTCATGTAGAGTGGCGTGCCAACAAGTTGACGGACATAACTTTCCGTAGCTCGTTCCAATTGTCGCTGGTAGGTTGCCTTGGCAATTCCAAAATCGATAATCTTCGGTGTCGGTCGGCCCTGGTCGGTCGCCACGAGAATATTCGCCGGCTTTAGATCGCGATGAATGATCCCTTTCTGGTGAGCGTGCTGAACGGCCTGGCAAACATCAACGAACAATTGTAGTCTCTCGACGACACTCAATTGGTTCTGATCGCAGTACTTTAAGATCGGCGTACCGACGATCCGCTGCATTACAAAGTAGGGACGACCAGAAGCGGTTGCACCTGCATCGTACACCTGAGCAATCCCGGGGTGATCCATCATCGCCAGGGCCTGTCGCTCGATCGTGAATCGCTCGATAACCTGCTGCGTATCCATCCCCAGCTTGATTATCTTAAGTGCAACTTGCCGCCGAATCGGCACCGCCTGCTCGGCCAAGTAAACGACGGCGAAACCGCCTTCGCCAAGACGCTCCAGTAGTTGGTAGTTGCCGATTGTCGATCCAGGACCCTCTTCGATTGTTACGGTGTCGGCCTGAATTGTCAGATCGTTCGGAGGTGTCTCCAGAAATTCTCGGTCGCCGTCATACAGTTCAAGCAGCCGAGTCACACTGCGATAAGCCGCTTCATCCGATTGACATGCACGCAGGAGGTAAGCGTTGCGTTCTGCTAGCGAAGCGATTCTGCGCGCGGTATTAAAGATCTCCGCTTCATCGAGGTCCGTCATGTTGCTCGCCAGCCATCGGATGTTGGTTCTACTTCCGATCCGTTACGGATCGCACATTCTTAGTGCGAAAAACTCGCGCGTGTCACCCAGGACTATTTTGAGATTTCTCTCCTCAACCAGGTCTTGGCATACGCCCAGTCATTGTCAGCGGTCGACGTCGAAATCCCCAGCACTAGTGCTGCCTGGGGGATGGTAAGGCCACCGAAAAAACGAAGCTTGATAAGATCCGCTTTACGCCTATCCGTCTTTTCCAACTTGGCCAAAGCTTCATCCAGCGCCAGCAGATCGAGTTGGTGACTCGGTGCGTCCTCGATGGGCTCGCAGTCGTCGTAGGTTCCAAGCGTCTTTCGATGCCGTTTGCGGCGTGCACGCTCAATGAGAATACGACGCATTGCTTCCGCTGCCGACGAGAAAAAGTGTCCCGAACTATTCCAGTGTTGCGGATCCCGTACCCTCAGAAGCCGCATATAGGCTTCGTGAACTAGCGCTGTTGCCTGCAACGTTTGTCCTGGCGCTTCCTGCGACAGTTTGCTCGCCGCCAAGTGCTTCAGTTGTTCGTAAACCTGTGGCAAGTAGTCAGCGCAGCGACGTCCTTCACCGCCGTGAGTTGGTTCTAAGGCACGTGAATTAGTCATGATTGGCCCTGCACGAACGAATTTGGGCTTCCAAGTGGCCACTTTGTACGGCGGAGTGGCAACGCACTGTCGCGCAGTGCCGTGCACTCAGAAAGTACTCAGTCGCGACGATTCATCTCGCAACAACACCTTGACGAATGACCCTTCGAGCGGCGAACGGAAGCTTGGCCACCGAATTGCAACACGCTGATTGTCGCGGAGTGACATAGGGGAGTCCACCCACGGTCGCACAATTCGCTAAAAATACTCGAGAGACGTCAAGAGTTTCTTCTACCCCGATTCCAGCAGTGCTTTGCAGACCGCGACAATGCGCCCCATTGGTTCGTAGCTACGTATATGGTCAGCGGCGACTGTGGTGAAACGTGCCGTTGAATCGCTGGGATCGCCGCATCGGAAACTTTACCATTAAAGCGATTTAGTGTGCGCTGGCACTGACGTCCACCTGTGTCCAGCAAACGGAAACAGGAATGGCGCAACCCAGAGCGCGACGAAAATAGCCTGAGCTACCATCTGCGTCGTGCGATGCTTTGCAAATCGCCAAGTCTTGGTCGGTGCGATCCGAACTGGAGCGATACGTGGTTGTTTAGCCGCAGCGTTCAGCACCTCGAGTAGTCGTTCGTCGACGACGTCCCAGTTATAGACGTGCTCCCCAAATGCCTTTTGGGGATCGTCGTTAACTAGCACTGCTTTGAATCCCCAGCCTTGGTCAGAGAACCATTTTTGCTCGTGGTGCCCGAAGTCCCAGGACAGTTCCGAGTCTTTCTCGGTGATGAGATCCAAGAACTCATCGGCGGTCAGATAGCTTGGTTTGGACCAGGGAACGGGACGCGGCGAATCAACAATTGCCAGTGGGCGAAGTTGCCCATCGTCGGCCACGGCGACGACGATTTCATAATGAGCAAATCCAGTTGTGCCGTTACGGTGGCCATCAAGTAACATCTCAGGCGGCTTCGTGAGAACATCCAAGTTCTCCCCTTCGTCCCACGCCTGATCGAAGTTGTAACTGTCATACAAGGCGTACTCTTCAAGGAAGGGTAGAATCTTCACACGCCAACTGGCCACAGGCCGTCCGACTCGATCGACATTGCTCGATGTGACCAGTGGACTGCCCGGCTTCATCGAGTTGTATTCGTCAACAGCGAGTGCTAATTGTCTCAGTCGGTAGCCCTGCCAGAATCCAGATGATGAACTAGTGGGCAGGGTGAGATAAAGAGTGATTATGGCAACTCCGCAAACTGCTAAGCGACTTATTGGAGAAAGCCGTTTGCCCCAACGCTCGGCGACTGCGATCCAGACCGCGAGTGCGCCGACTGGCGCCATGACCAGCCCGCTCAGCCCGAACGCCGCTAGCGCGGACGCAATGATCGCCACAACATAGAACAGAAAGCTGAGTGTCATACGAACGGTTGGCTCGCTCGTGGAGCGTACGGTTACGATCCGCTCCGGCCCGCACGAACTCACAAACGCGATCGACTTGCCCGTTCGGCCGGGTGAAGCACCAGCCGTCGATTGTTGCGACAATGATGGGTAGCAGCAAGCCGGTTCAAGCTGTGGAGCGGCCGTGGACCGACACGGTGAACCGGGGCTGCGTCTACTTACTCGCTCAATCCTAGACTCCGGACCTAACCGGCGAGTACGTGCGTCCATTGAGGCGAATCGGCCCAGAGGTTCCAGAATTGAAACTTGATCGACTCACCGTTCGTCTTGCCGACGATCCACGACGCGCCCACGCGTGCGATCAGGTCATCCCTGCCATCGCCGGTCACATCTTGCACCGTGAGTAGGTCGAACGGATTGCCGGCCCAAACACCCAACAAATGATTCGTGAATCCGATCCCGTTGGAACTAGCCGTCCACCAGGACTTGTCGGTTCTGCCCACGATATCGTCTCGCCCGTCGCCATTCACATCCATGATTCGCACTTCTTGCCAGTCGAGACGTGAACTCCAACGTCCCCAACGCTGCGTCACAAACTCAATACCGTTGGATCGAGCCACCCACCACTCTCCGCTGGTTGCAACGCGACCCACGATGTCTGAGCGGCCGTCGCCGTCTACATCTGCCACATTAATGTCCAACCAATTCACGTTGGGGGACCAGCGGCCCCAGAGCTGATTGACAAACTCGTTGCCAGTCGACTTGGCAACCCACCAGGCGCCACCTGTTCTGCCGATGACATCGTCCCGACCATCTCCATCTACATCCGCCACCATCGTGTGATACCAGGAAACGCGCGGCGACCATGCGCCCCATTTCTGATTTACAAACTGACTTCCTGTTGACACGGCCACCCACCAGGTCCCATTCGCTCGTCCAATGACATCATCGCGTCCGTCGCCATTGACATCAGCCACCTGGACATCGACCCAGGTGACACGACTTCCCCACTGGCCCCAAGCTTCATTGACCAAGGTATCACCATCGGCTCGTCCAACCCACCACGCACCTTGCGGCGTGCGTCCCACGACATCGGGAGTGCCGTCACCATCGACATCGGCGTGCATCACGTCTTGCCAAGCCACGTTACTCGACCAGGTCCCCACCTCACTGCGATCGAACGTGCCTTGCTGAGGTGTCAGCGTGAGCCACTTGCCCAGCCCATCCCGAGCAATGAAACCATTCCCTCCGATTGCAATCACCGTCGCGCCAAAGATGTTGTCCAGTTGTGGGTGCGA